>JAQGNK010000394.1 GCA_028291905.1 Polaromonas sp. | reverse complement strand
GCTAATAGCAATGTTATGGTTTTTCGCAGTCGCCATTGTTGGGTTCAAGCGCAATGCCTGGCTCATCGTTGTCGGCTTGATTGGACACGCAGTCTTTGATTTCGTGCACGGACACATAGTCGACAATGCAGGCGTTCCTGCCTGGTGGCCTGGCTTTTGCCTCGCCTATGACGTCACTGCTGGCGCATGCCTGGCCACTCTTCTTCTCGTTCGAGCTAGGAGCCGCAAGAATGCGCTGTAAACCTGCCTTGAACGCACCAACCCTCAACCGCTACCGGGGCGACTTTGTCGCCTGGAGGGGTGGCTGCGGGTTCATCGGCGAAGGCGGGGGCGCAGGCGCGCCCATTTCACCTCACACACATTACGCGATACAGCTTGCAATTGGCGTGCCGACGGGCCTGCGCGTGCAGTTCGGCCGGCAAGGCGCATGGCAGTCCTGCCCGGCAGCGCTGATTGCGTCGCGAGCAACGCACAGCATTGACGTTGCGGCCTGTGAATGGAGCGCTGTGCTGTTCATCGAGCCGCAAACGCCCGAAGGCAAAGCCCTTTCATCCAGGCTGCAAGGCGGGCTTGAGGTCCTCGATGCCGACTCGGTTGCAGGGGCTGTCCAGCGACTGGACAGGGCCTGGCGCATTGAGAAAAGCTTTGATGCGGTCAAAGCCGTTTGCCTCGAACTCGTGCAGGACATTTCGGGCGCCGCCTTGCGCGAGCCATCGGACCGGCGCGTGTTGGAGGCTATTGAATACATCGGCCAACGGGTGGGCCAGCCCATCTTGCTGCCCGAGGTTGCTCAAGCAGCGAACCTTTCTTCCGGGCGATTTAGGCACCTCTTCGTGCAGGAGACCGGCATGCCCTTGCAGACCTACCTTTTGTGGCGGCGGCTTTTGCACGTCTGCTCGCTTTTGATGCAGGGCCAAACGCTGTCGAGCGCAGCCCATGCTGCCGGGTTCGCGGATTCGGCGCACCTGTCCAGGACGGCACGCGCGATGTTTGGCCTGGCGCCTTCTAGCCTGCAGATGAACGGTCCACTCAGCGAGCGCTTGCGCATGCAGCAGCAACACCGGGGCTTAGATTACCTGGGTTGAATCACCGGTCCGGTGAGCGTGCCCAGGAACGCGGCCAGGTCCTTGAAGTCGCCCCCCGAGAGCCGGATGGCTTGCCGATGCTCGTTTCTTTCCCCGGGCTGCGCCAGCTCACTCTGGCCAATGACCGCTTTGGGCGAGGCGGCGTAGTGCTGCACAACCTCCTCGAGGCTGGCAAACTGACCGGCGTGCATGTACGGAGGCCGGGCCGCCACGTTGCGCAAGCTTGGGGTGCGAAATGCAGCGAGCTGAGCCGGCTCATCGGCCCTCAAGAACTGCAGCTCACCGCATTGCTCCGGCTTGGCGTCGCTGTAGGTTCCCAAGCAATTGAATTCATTCTTCAAAAGCTGCTTGAGCCCCTCGACCCGACCACGGTCGGGGTTAGCCGGGCCTATGGGTGCAACGCCGGTGTTGTGAAACGCATGGTCCGTAAAAAGCGGTCCGTTGTAGCAGGTCACGCATTGCCCCTTGTTCAGGAAGAGGCGCAAACCCCGAACCTCCTGCCCAGTCAGTACGCTCTGGCCTGGCCCATCGCTAGACGCGGTGTCAGCAGCGGTTGCCTGGGCGTACTGGTCGAACCGCGACTCGCCATAGAAGATGCCCCGTTCATAGGCAGCGATGGCCCTGCCCATGTTGGCAAAGACCCGGTTGACGCTGCCCTGGGTGCTTGGGGCCAGCGTGGCCCAGGCAGCGCGTTCGGCTTGCGTTCCGTTTGGAGATGCGTCCAGAGGTAGCTCGCCGACGGCGGGCACGGCGCCGAACACCTGGCTGTACTGCTCTGGGTACTGCGCCAGCACCAGCCTGACCAGGCGGACACGGTTACCCCCATGCTCTGCCGCGTCTTCAAAAGGCCCGAGGGCTTGAAACCAGGCGCTGTCCTTGCGCCCGTCCCAAAACAGGAAGGGCGAGTGCGCAGCGCCCATGACGGGCATCGTGCGGCGCTTGCCGGTAGCGATTCCCTGGCCGAACTGGCGCCCGTCTTCAAATTGACTCCTGGCGTCGTGGCAGCTGACGCAGGCGACCAGGCCGTTCTTGCTGAGCCGGGCGTCATTGAACAGTGCGCGCCCGAACGCGGCCGCATCCGGGCGCTGCTCGTAGGCGTTCGAAGCGTCAGCCGGCTGCTGGCCAGCCTCTTTCAGGCGCATCGAGGCGATGGTGGCGACCTCCTGGGCAGACCAGGCGTCACGCAGCAAGGCCGGCTTCACATCTTCGGCGGCCCAGGCAGAGACGCCAAGAGCTGCCGCGGCCGCTATCGCGATGCCGATACCGATGTCAATGCCGATGAGACGCATGGTCATGGAGCGCTCGCTGCGCGCACGGCCGGGCTGCTCACCACCCAGTTGAAGGTAGCCTGGTCCGCACCCTGCGGGGCCTGGATGGTCAGCTTCACCTCCCACCAGCCCGTCATGCTGAACTTCATCCCGTCCAGCGCGTAAGTGCCGTCCTCGAGCTCTCGCGTCACGCGAGGTTGCGTAGGCAGCCCGTGACCGTGCTGGGGCATGCCGCCATCGACCACAAAGCTGGCGCCGTGCACCGGCGTGCCATCCGAGGTGGCCAGCTTCACCTTCCAGCTGTGCATCTGGTTAATGGCCGGCGCCTGGGCAGGCGGCACCAAGGCCACACGGTAAACGTTCGATGCCGATGTCTTGTCTAGAGAAAGGTCAAGGTCTTTGGGCTGCGTGACGCAACCGGCAATAAGCGTGGCCAGCCCAGCCAGTGCTGCCGATGCAGCGAGCCTGCGAAGCGGGATTTTCCCCAGTGCAGGTGTGCATCCGACGCGAGCAGCATCGAGCGCTTGTTTCAGGTCGTTGGCAATAGACATGCGCCGAAAGCCACTGACACCAGCGCCGCCGGTGTTGCCTTTGGGCACCAGCCCAGGAGCCGTGAAGATGAATGCCGCCACGAGCCGCCAGAGTTGACCAAAGGTCTCGCTGTACAAGCTGTTGCGTAGCGCAAACCGCAGCATGTGCCAGTGCACGCGGACATGCTCGATGGTTGTCGCTTGCCCGAGCACGTGCGCTCGCTCAAGGTGCTGAAATGACGTGGCAAATTGCCCGCGGGCTTCTGCTGCGTTGGCAGCAGCAATTTCTTTTTGCACACTGGGCTGGATGCGAATTGCGAAGGTGGTCACAAGGTACTCCGAAGGTGGGTTTCGATGCACCTGATTTTTCCTGCTTCCCCCCATTGGGGCTTGAACGAAAGGGCTGTTCTGGCAGCCCTTTTGTTCAAGTCAAAGGCTTTTGCGTATTTTGGTGATCGTAATCAACGAGATATCCAGGCGTACCTCGGCAAGCGTGTCCTGCGCAAAGTACGCCGTGGCTTTTTTGCAATGCCACGCTCCATTCGCAGGCGTGCGTTCTCAGCTCTTGAATGGGCCAACTCCATCTGTTCCGGAGTAACAACTGGTACCACAGCTTTGTCGCCGTAAGCCCGAGAAGCGTTAAAGCCGATAAAACCTTGACTTTGCCCAAGTCATGGGGCGTCTATCGATTATCAGTCGATGGCGGCTCTACCCACCAGTTTCGCTTTGGTAATCATCCAATTCGTATGCATGAACTTATGAGAGTTTGGCTCGTGATGTAGAAGATGAAAAAGTAGAGACGAGCCCACATAGAGGAAAACGCTAGGCCGGCTCGGTCTCAACCGCTGACGGTTGCCTTGATGAAATTGGCTAATTCGGGTGAGCTTTCCAGCTCGAACCCCAGGGCACTTGCTTGCTCGAGAGCGCTTTTTGCTGCCCAGCCTTTTTTCCTGGCTTTGCTCAGCACGAGCAGCATGGCTGCCCTCGCGCCGCTGGCGCAGTGCAGCAGAAATGGCCCTTGCATGCTCTGCATCACACGGTCGAGCTCGTCAACCTGATCTGTCGACAGGCTTGCCCTGTTGACCGGGATGTTCACGTAAGCCAGGCCGCTGCGGGCACCAGCTCGGCGTTGGGCATGGCAGTTTCCCTCGGCATCCTGCAATCGATTACGGTTTTTATGCCATGCTCCCTGGCCTGGCGCAACTGGGCCTGACTCGGCTGTGGGCCGATCAGCGTGCCGTTTTCTAGCGTTTTGAACCTCTCCATGAGGTCTCCTATGATTAGAAAAATAGCTTAACCCTGCCGTGCATTCATCGTCCATTTGCCTCTGAGGCCTGTTAGCCCATTTGCTTCAATAAGCTTGAAAGAAAAGTTTTGAAAATCACGGTTAGCGCACTTTGACCATCGCCCACATTCCGTCTACAAAATGGCTCCTCACATAGCAGATCACCAAGTAATCTCCCGGCTCAGAAAAAGATACCGATTCGATCCGGTTTTGTGCGTTCGACGGATCGCTGGTGGCGGCAATACCGGGAGGCGGCCCCCCCGCAGGGCGAAGCCCGAGATAGAGAATGGGCAGGGAGTCAGGCGGCGCTGGGTCATAGATAAACAAGCCGGCAGGCGGCACCGCGATTTGACCCTGAACCACGCCCTGGGCAAAAACGATGATCTGGTGAAAGCCGGCTACCATGAAGGTCACAACTCCGCCCCTGTGAAGTGCGATCTCACGCGGCAGTATGTGGTGATTGGCAGAGTTGCCGGGCTGCGCGGTGTTGAGTCCGGCACCGAACGCCACCGTGACGCTGGCAGTCTCGTTCTTCTCATGATTTAAGTAGTGCCGAAGGTGGTCCTTGATGTCATCGGCTTTCGCAGCCAGGGGAAGCAGCCCCAGCATGGCAGCATTTAACAGCAGACCTTTGGAAGCCATTCGTCGATTCATTGCGCGCTCCTTAGCTAATTGGGGTTTGGCAACAAGCCCAACTTTTAAAGCAGCCCGCCTTGACCCCACTGAAAATGGCTGCTCTGGCGCATGGCTGAGCATGCGTTGACTAAAAACCCGTCAGCGCCAACGCGATGGATCTGACAAGCCTAATGCGCTGGCGGCTCAATTTCGATGGCATGAACAACTTGCAAGCTCAGCGGATCTGACCGCGAATTTCACCATTGGGAAATAATGCGCTGTGCGCGTTGTAGTACAAATTGCCCTGCTTGTAGGCCTGCAGCTGTTCGGCCGTCAGTGTCGTGCCTGGCGGCACCGTAAACACTCCAGTCCCTGCACTGGTCAGTGGCACGATGATCGGGCCGTTGACCCCTGCAGCGCCCAAGTGGATGTGCGCGGCAGTCGCTGTTATTGCGCTGAGCGTGATGCCCCCACTAGCAGCCCGTGTGGCCGGGTCGATGACGAGCGGACCGGTCCCAGTTGCAGTCGAGGCGGTAGGCGGCACCTCTTCGGCAGCACTCAGGCGTGCAAAGCGTACATTGCGGCCGATCTGCCCGCGAATTTCACCGCCCGGCAAAGTCGCGCTGTGGGCATTGAAATAAAGACCGCCAGACTTGAGCACTGCAAGTTGCGCATCAGTCAGCGTTGCATCTGCTGCTGCAACCCAAAGACCGCTGCCTGCAGCCGTTTCACTAAAAGGAAAAATAATCGGCCCATTGCTGCCAATTGGGGCTTCGTGGATGTGCGCAGCAGCTGCGGTCATGCCCGCAACAGCAATACGGGCAGTGAATTTTTTGGTGGTCGGATCCAGGCTCAGCAAGCCGTTGCCGGTGGCTCCTGATGCGTTGGGCGGCACTTCCTGAGCAGGCGACATCTGGGCGGCAAAAACCTCCCGGCCAATCTGCCCGCGTATCTCTCCGTCCGGGTACGCACTGCTATGCGCATTGAAATACAGCCCGCCATTGGCAAGAGCAGTGGTCTGCGCTTCTGTGAGAACCGTGCCGGCTGGCACTGACCAGGCGCCCGGTGCCGTTTGCGTCAAGGGAACAATCACCGGCCCATTGACGCCGATCTCGCCCTGATGGATATGGGCAGCATTGGCCACCATGCCGTCCAGCTGAATGCTGCCGCTGATTCTGCGCGAAGGTGACTCCAGGCTCAACGAGCCGCTGCCGATAGCACCAGTAAGGGTCGGCGTTGCCTCTTGGTCACCTGAGAGCGATGCGCTGCTCTGTGTGGTGGTTTGGGCCGCAGTGCTGTCATCGTCATCATCACCCAAGCTGCACGCGGTAAACCCAAGCGCCAGCGCTGCGACCACAAACCATTTCAATGGGTACATCAAAGACATGTGTGCTCTCCTGTGACAAAAAACACCGAGGCGCAGGAAAGTAGCGGTTCTTTGGAATTAGGCTACGCAGCCCTCTGTGGTACAAAAATGATGATCACCGCAGTTTTTTATATTTGATCTGCAAGGCTAGAACGCATGTAGGACAACGCCTTGGCTGGGTCAGCAGTCCAAGTTAGGATCAACGATGTTGAGAAAGCGCCTGCCACTCTTTTCTCTACAGCGCTCAAGGCGCACGTCGCGCCTTGAATAAAGCCACATGACCGAAGAACTAAAACCTTGTCCATTCTGCGGGCACGCACCGGACCCGGAAAACTTGATCGACTTGCTGTATCCGACCGGCACCTACTGGCGGGAAGAGGATGGGCTTCGGCACTACTTCAGGCGCAGCCACCGCAAAGAGGGGGATGGGCAAGTGTGGTCATTTGGATGCCTGACGACTGAAGGCGGCTGCGGGGTGTTCGTTCACGCGGACGCACGCGACGAAGTGCTGGCCGCATGGAATCGCCGACCCGATCAGTCTGCCCAGGCGGCGCCGTGACAGGCTGGCCTGCGGGCCTGTTGCAAGACGATTACCGCAAGCTCAGCAAGTGGCTGGCTGCCATTCAGGCGCTCAAAAGCGGGTGCGCAAGGCGTTGACAACGCTCGGCATTAGAGCCTGCCAGCAAGACAATGCGCAAAGATATTTCTTAAAAGATAGGGTTGCGCTGCTCGATGGCACTGAAATTAATGCAACGGCGAGCAGACTTGCATTTGCGTGCCCAGCCATGACGCATTGACCACCGGTGCTCGTCAATCCTGGCGCAAATACTTTGCAGGTGTTTCGCCAAATGCATTCTTGAACACTGCGATGAAGGCCGACACATCGGCATAACCCACCTCGCCTGCCACGCGGGAAACGCTTTTGCCCAGCCCGAGGTGCTGAATGGCGATGAAGAGGCGGCTTTGCTGGCGCCACTGCCCGAATGTCATTCCAGTTTCCTTCACAAACAAGCGTGCTGCAGTGCGTGCGCTCAGTCCGTTGCTGCTGGCCAGCGCCTCTAAAGTGCGGTTGTCGGTCGGGGTTTTTTCCAACTCAGTCGTGATTCGTAGCAGTCTAGGATCTGCTGGCTTGGGGACGTAAAAGGGTAGCGCCGTCAGGTTGGGCAAGCGGTCCACGATGACTTGCATCAAGCGCGCCTTCACAGGGTCATCCGCAAAAGCAGTTCCAAACGATGAAGCCTCAATCAGCAACTCTGAAAGCAACCGGTCGACCACTACCATGCAACACGTGGGCGGCGCGCAAACAACACCGGGCTCGGCATAAAGTGTGCGCAGCCAAACTTCACTTTTTGCCGACACTTTGTGCACCTCTTCGGGGGGTATCCACACGCCCCTTTGGGGCGGCACGACCCATTTGCCCGATCTGCTTTCCACGGTCAGTACACCCGCACTGGCATAAATGAGATGCAATCGGCGATGGCTATGCCAAGGCCCGTCCATCTGAGCGTGCTGGGCTGACAGAACGAACACAGGGCTGCTTGTTGTGTCAGGGTCGATCAAAAGCATGGATGTGTCTGTATTGCCATATAGCTTGGCAATGTAAACCTAAAAACCACACCTCAAGCTGGCGAAACTCAACCTCACTTTCAACACCAAGGAGTATGAAGATGAAGTTTCGACAATCCATCCTCAGCGCGACCACCGTGCTGGCCCTGGCCGCCAGCGGCGCCTCATCAGCGGGACAGCTGCATGTCTTTACCTCAGAAGCGGCCGGGTTCAACACCCATTCCGTATGGTATGACGATGGCAAGGAAGTCACGGTGGTGGACACACAGTTTGTGCCCCAGATCGCGCAAGCTTTGGTCGCTGACATCCGCAGACAGACCACCTCCCCTATCACCCGGGTCATCGTGACCCATCCGAACCCCGACAAATTCAATGCCTTGTCAGTCTTTCACGCGGAGGGGGTACAAAGCATTGCCTCAGCCGCAGCAGCCGCTGCTATTCCAGGCGTGGACAGGTACAAACGCGACTTTTGGATCAAGGCTAAAGCGTTTACCGACGAGACCTACCCCAAGGTCGAAGCCGTCAAGGCTACCTTTACAGGACAGCAGAAGATAACGCTGAAATCGGGTGAAACCATCACCCTGATCGAACTCAGGCAACCAGGCGTTTCAAGCAACCAGGTTGTGGTTCGTATTGACAAAACGGGTGACCTCGTGGTCGGGGACTTGGTGCACACCCGAACCCATGCGTGGCTCGAAGGCGGGATTGTGGATGGCAAGCCCGTGCCCACGCTGGCAGGGTGGAAAGCCGACTTGAAAGAGCTGCTCAAGCTGGGCCACGGCAAGGCCTATGGGGGTCGGGGCGACTTCGTGCCACTACAGCAAGCCGTGGCGCAGCAGATCACCTACCTCGATAAAGCGGATGCCATTGTTAACCGCTACATTGAGAGCCTGGGAGACAACAAACCCGAGTTGTCTGACCCTGCCAAGCAGGCAATGCATTACTCCGCGATTCAGGCCGAATTTGTCAAAGCCTTTCCCGGCTACGCCATGCCCGACCTGATCGGCTACAGCATCTATGGCCTGGTGCAGCAAAAGCTGGTTGCCAAGTAAACTTTCGACAATACCCCTCCTAAAGGCTGCAAAGGGGGTCACTTCAAGAAACGTACATGAACACCCCCTCTGTATGCGAAGTCCTTAATTCATGACAGCGTAAAGGTAGAATTAATTGATAGCGCCACTGAGTCCGATCATGCGACGCGAGAGCGCAGACTTTCGTTGAATCAAGAAGCTGCTCAGCAACTGCGGGTAATCCGTGCGCACGGCCTTTCGCACCGAATCGCGTCGCTGTAGAGCCTCACGCCAGGCGTTCACGCGCGGGGTGTGCGTAAACACCCCGAAGTCGCAGATAGTGTCGAGCACATCGAAATAGCGAAATACCGGCGCAAATGCTGCGTCCACCATGCAAAACGACTCGCCCGCAAAGTACGGCAGAGCCTGCGCGGCGGCGTTCAGCGCCACTTCGACTTGTAGAAACTTTAGGCGCAAGTCGCCCACCTTGGCCGCTAGAGAATCCTCGTCGGGCGCACTGTACAGGGAGCCAATCGCATTGAGCGCGGCAGACGCAAACTCCATCCAGGCGCGGTGCTGTGCACGCTCAAGCGCCGTGTCAGGATGCATGCGGTGCATGCTGATGTCATCGAGATACTCACAAATCACGGCTGACTCGAAGATGGGCTGGTCGTCCACCAGCAGAACCGGCGTCTTGCCCAGCGGCGACATCTTCAAGAACCAGGCGGGCTTGTTGGCCAGATCAATGTCGATGCGCTCATATGGCATGCCCTTTTCCTCCAGCACGATAGCGGCGCGCTGAACATAGGGGCACAACAAGTGGCTCATCAAGGTCAGGCGGGTTGTCATGGTCGGGCTCCTCAATGGCCAGGTGCGAAACGGTCACTGCCGCGAACCACCCAGGAGCCATCGCCCAAAAGCCACAGCGCAAAAGAGGCCACGGTAAGGAACACAGGATATTCCCACCCCCCGTTGGGGCTCGTATGAACCCATCCATTGCCAAAGTGGACCGAGGCGGCAATGGCCATGACAGGTGCGAGCGCCAGGGAAACCTGGCGTGCATAGAGACCGAGCACCAGCGCGATCCCTCCGGCCAATTCCACAGCAAACACCGGATAGGCAAGAATGCCCGGGAAACCCACGCTTTGAAAGAACTGCGCCGTGCCCGGCAGCGTGAACACCAACAGCTTGAGCAAGGCGTGGGCAATCCACATGATGCCCAAACTGATTCGTAATAGCGAAATCCCATAGGGGGTGTACATATTAGAGGGGGAAGTAGTCATTGCGTTTCTCCATTCAAGTTGCGATGGAGTCACTATAGTATTTCTTGTTTGCAATTAAAATAGGCATTAATGCAAACCATCAATGCAAAATCGCAATACAAGCTGTCGTCCTCGGACCTGGAGGCAATGCTGGCGCTCATACGCACTGGAACGCTTGCGCTGGCCGGCGAGCGGCTGGGGGTGGACGCATCCACGGTATTTCGCACGCTGCAGCGCATCGAGAAGGGTTTAGGTCAGCGGTTGTTCGAGCGCTCCCGCACGGGTTACCAGGCATCGGAGTTGGCGCAGGAGCTCGCTACGCTGGCCGAGCAGATGGAAGTGCAGCTAGAGGCGGCGCGCTCGCTGGCGCAGATGAAGCCCGAACAGGTGTCAGGTTTGGTGCGCATCACCACGACGGACACCGTCTTGCACGGCTTGGTGGCCCCTGCGCTCAAGCTGCTTTACAACCTGCACCCGTTGTTGTCGTTTGAGCTGCATACGGGCAACGAACTGGCGAACCTGACGCGGCGCGATGCGGACATTGCCATCCGCGCCACCCGCCGCCCGCCCCAGCACCTGGTTGGCAAGCAAATCGGGCCCATTCGCGTTGCCCTCTATGCAGCGCAGACGTCACCGTTGCGCACCTTTGATGCCGACATTGCCGTGAGCGCAAGCTGGATCGCGCCTGACGATGCCATGCCCGACCACCCCTCCGTGGTGTGGCGCAAGAAGCACTTTCCCAAAGTAACGCCGGCCTACCGTGTCAACAGCATTCTCACTGTGGCCGAGCTGGTAGGTCAAGGCCTGGGCATCGGCTTGTTGCCGGTATTTCTGGCAAACGGCCGCTCAGATTTGCGCCAGCTGACCGACGCGCTGGACGAGTGCCAGACCGATCTTTGGTTGCTCACGCACACCGAGTTGCGCCACCTGCGGCGCGTTTCCACGGTTTTCAGCCATCTGGCTCAGACCTTAGAGCTCAAGTAGGCGCGAGTTCACTACAGGCTTGGCTTGGCTAGGCCCACCCAAGGGCTTCCTTGTAAAAGCGAAGCATCCTGGAAGCCACAGCGTCGGGAAGCTCGGCGGGCAGCCAATGGCCGCTGCCGGTAAAGCGTTCGACCGTTTTGGTGCCAAAGCGATTCGCATAGTGGCTCGGAATGTACGGGTCGTGCTCGGCCCAAAGCACGATGGAGGGCTTGGCAGCAAGAATGTTTTGCAGCTGCTCCTCCCATCCGGCGAAGTTCCGTGGGTTTGCAGCCCGGTACCAGCGCAGCATCACCCTTTTCACTGCTGGCGTGATCAGGTCGTAGGTGCGATTGATCTGCTCGCGCGAGAGCTTGCGCGATGCGCGCTTGACCTCGCGGGTGAATCCGCGCCGGCTGGTCAGTGCCTGGACCATCTCACCGATGACCGGCATCCGCCAGAGCCGGCCGAACAGGTGCCAACGGTAGTCCGCGTGGAAAACGGTGTTCATCACGACAACGCTTCGTACCTTGTCGGGGTGCTTGACCACCCACGCCAGACCGAAGGGGCCGCCGATATCGTGAACGACCAGATTCAGTGGCTCGGCAATGCCAAGCGCGGTGACGAAACGGTCCACAAAAGCGGCCATCCCCTCGAGCGAGTAGTCCACATCTTCGGGGGCGGTGGACAAGCCAAAGCCGGGCAAGTCCGGCGCAATGCAGCGCATATGCCCTGCGAGCACGGCAATCACGCCGCTCCATACCTCCGAAGAGTCGGGGTTGCCGTGCAAAAGCAAGGTAGGAAGCCCTTGCCCCTCGTCTATGTAATGGACGACCGAGTGTTCAATATTGATCTTCATGGTCCTTTAGCCCTGCCCTCTGATACGCACGGGCTCGGCAATGCGGCGCACGACAGCAGAGCCAAGCATCGCCATGACGATCACGGTTTCTCTAGGCGCCAGGGCGAGACGTTGCCCCGCCCTCAGCACATAGTCGCTGCCATCACCTTGCGTGATCCAGACGGTGCCTGCTTCGCAGGCGATGGTCATCGGCGCCCAATTGGGCAGCACAAGCGGCTCACTGGGGCCTAGCACTGTGACCGCCTCGGCCTGCAACGCATCCGCGCCATGCGCTCGCACTACAACCGGGCGGCTCGTCCGCGCAAGAAGCCGCATCTGCCCGGCAAACCACATCGATACACCAGCGGCTCGGCCAAACAAACCTAAAACGCGGGCTGTCGACGCACCGGCCGATAGTCCCTGGTGTTGAACCGCACGCGCGGCAATTGCAGCGCGGCTTGCATGAAGCGAAGCAATGGCGGGTAGAGTACGATGGGCAGTCATATGAATATTCCTCATCTTAGTGGTTGGGATGCCATGAATGTTAGGACGATGACACTGCCGCCACAAACGACGTTATCTAAACAATACTTGAACATTTCTCATGCATAGCACCATGCCCCCGCTCAATGCGCTCAAGGCTTTCGAAGCCGCTGCGCGGCATTTGAGCTTTACCCGCGCGGCCGCTGAGATGAACGTGACCACCAGTGCGCTGAGCCACCAGGTTCGTGGCTTGGAAGAGTTTCTCGGGGTGCGGCTTTTCGAGCGCAACACGCGCGCCATCGCGCTGACCGCGTATGGCCAGCAGCTGTACCCGGGCCTGCAGGCGGGCTTTGGCCTGCTGCGAGATGCCGTGGGAAGCCTTCGCACGGCAGGCAACGAGCAGGTGCTGGTCATCAGCACCTCGCCAGGCCTGACGTCCAAATGGCTGGCCTCGCGGCTTCACCGGTTTGCAGATGCGCATGCGAAGATCGAGATTCGGGTGTCGTCCTCGCAGGCCAATGCCAACTTTGTGACAGGCGGGGTAGACGCGGCCATACGCCAGGTGACGGTTTCAAGTGCGCAGGGCGCCTTGCTCAGCAGTGAAAAGCTCTTCGACGTGGTGCTCGCCCCGGTGTGCAGCCCAAAGCTTCTGGCCAGGTTCGGTTTGCTCGAAGTTGGCGACGCATTGAGGCAGGTGCCGCTCATTCACGACGACTCGCAGGCAGGCCGCCCGGAGGTGCCGACGTGGGATGACTGGCTCAAGGCCGCCTGCAGGGACGCAGGCGATCTGCGCCGCGGCCTACGCTTTAGCAGCGCCGACCATGCGCTCGATGCCGCATTGGAAGGCGCTGGCTTGCTGCTGGCGCACACGATCATGGCCTATGACGATTTGCGCAGCGGCCGGCTGGTCATGCCCTTTGACGTCTTTCTTCCCACGCAACGCGCTTATCACTTCGTGTGTCCAAAGAAAAAAGAAAATCACCCCAACGTGCGCGCATTTCGAGATTGGCTGCACGCCGAGGTCAGCCGCCTTGACTTGGCGCTGCTTGGCCTTTCCTAGTCTTGGAGTTGTATTTTTTAACTTAAAAAATTGGGAGTAAGGCATGAGCAACGACAAGGCGCAGGCAGCCGTAGTAGCGGCCGAGGTTGCTCCTCGAACTAAGCCATCGAACTATCCCGAGCCTTTTGCTACCCTTGTGCAAGGGCGGGAAAAGAGGCAACTCGGTGATGTATTTGGCTTGAGGAATTTCGGTGTCAACCTGACGCGGCTTCTGCCCAACTGTGTATCTGCGCTTCGCCACGCCCACTCCAGGCAAGATGAGTTCATCTATATTCTGCAAGGGTTTCCCACACTTCACACCAATGAAGGGCGTAGCCAGCTGTCGCCGGGAATGTGTGCAGGATTTAAAGCGGGCACCGGTGATGCGCATCAGCTGATCAATGAGACACCTGAAGATGTGGTGTATTTAGAAGTCGGCGATAGAACCCCAGGCGATGAGGGCACCTACCCCGACGATGATCTGAAAGCAGTCATGATGCAAGGAAAATGGCAGTTCACGCATAAAGATGGCACACCTTATTGAATGAAAAGTCATGCAATGTACTTTGCCAAGTCAGATAGCTTGGATCAAATTCGTGGGGAGATTCGTTCCTTATTGTTAACAGGGCACTTGGGGCAACATCTGGGCCTTTTCTTGCTACAGTTCTCTCTACCCAACCCTACCTTCGCCCTTGAGGGTTTCGTGATTTTATCGTTCGCGGGGGCAAAGCGCGCAGCATGCGCATCGACCGTCTACTGGATGCGCTCAAGCCATTGAGGCGCCAGTCGCCAAAAAACTGCTTGCGCATTCATTGAACCCATCGATGGCGTCGCTGCTTGCCACACCTTATAGCTCCGGCATCAACGTTACCTGTATTACGGATGCGGATTTCAGATTGCCTAAAAGCCTAGAGTCGGCATATGGATTGCTGATCCCGCGAAAAGAGCGTGCCACCGTTGCAGCCGTTGGGATTGAAAACAATAAAATCCGGGTGTTGATGTAAGGGGGCAGCTGCTGAACATGATGTTGGCGCATCCTGCGTTAGTGCGGCTAATGGCATCTCCCGATGAAGAAATCGTTGCCTCTGCCCTGCAATCGGTAGCAGCGTATTTTCCGTCACTGGCCACGCATGTCATCCATTCCTAGGTTTACCGATGGCTCGTAGACGAACCGCTGTTGCCGGTCGGGCATTCGACGCAATTGCAGATGTACCGGCACAGCTGCCAGCAGGCCTTGCCGGCATACTCCTCGCCGGTGACTATATGAGCATGCCTTACACGGAAGGTGCCGCCGAGTCCGGCTACTGGGCAGCTGCCATGATTGCGCGGCGAACAGCTGGCCGGCCCTAGCTGTAGTGGTCTGGTCATCATGACGAGGATCAGCAAATCCATATGATTGGCTCAACGTGAGCAGTCACGTGAGCAGCCGTAAGACCGCGTTGGTCCAGACTTGGCTGCTGATGAACCCGAACCCTCGGGCGTTACAGCGACCATGCATTCCTACAGGGTACAGAGTTCTTTGTCACGACTGTCCACCCTGTCCAACACCTTGCGCAGGCCACCCGTCGGCAGACTCATGGTTTTTTGCTCAGGTGCTGAGCAGGCCCAGCAAGCGATCTAGTAGCAATTTGCACTATCCCAAACAATTCACCCAGCAGCCGCAGCCGCAGCCGCTAATAGCAGAATTTACCATGCAATCTATGCTGCATAAGTCTTTTATAAAAACTCATTTAGTTGCTTTATAAAACTTTATAAAGTAGCATTAGGACATGAAATCCAATCCTGTCAAACATGCCGCGCCTTAAGCCCAACATATCCATGTGCTCTGCAGCGCGTTCGCTGGAGCTGCTGGGCGACCGATGGACTCTGCTGCTGATCCGGGAAGTGGTGTTCGGCACACGCCGATTTGATGACTTCGCAGCGCACCTGGGCATCGCGCGCAATGTACTGTCGGTAAAACTTACCAGCCTGGTGCAAGCGGGTATTCTTGTGCAGCGCCCCTTGAAGCAAGACGCCAAGCGCCTGGGCTACCACTTGACTGACATGGGACAAGCCTTGCTGCCGGTGCTGGTGGCCTTGGTGCAATGGGGCGACCGCTGGCTGCAAACGCCCGACTCAGTACCCGTACGTTTTATAGAGCGCGCCACGGGTGAAGAACTCGCGCCGATCCGGCTACGAAATGCGGCTGGCAAGGAAGTGAGCCTGCGTGAACTCGACTGGGCACCCGGACCTGGTGCGGATCACCCCAGCATCGCTCCTCTGGTTGCCGCCTATGAGGGCCAAAGGCGCGTTGTCCTGCGCCCCTTGCCGCAAGCAGTTACTGGCGCCAGCACTACAGTACAAAAACCATGAACCTCTACCTGCGCCTCCTCTGGACGTGGCTGCGTGCGCGTGCCAAACTGGCCATTGAGATGGGAGACACGATTGAGTTGCAGCTGCGCGTGTGGCCCAGCGACCTGGATGTGAACGGCCATATGAACAATGGGCGCTACATGACCATCACCGATCTGGCGCTCATCGAATATTTCACCCGCGCCGGATTCCTGCCCGTGGCGCTGCGCAAGGGATGGCGTCCCATGCTGGGCGGCAGCATGATTTCATTTCGCCGTGGCCTCAAACCCTTCAAGGTTTACACATTGAAGTTTTCAATGCAGTGCTGGGATGAGCGTTGGAACTACTTCTGCTTTGAATTTGAGCATGCTGGTCAAAAAATGGCCAGTGGCTTGACCAAAGGCGCCGTGGTCGGGAGCAATGGCATCGTCAGCAGCGTCGAGACGCGCGGCGCGATGGGAATGGACACCGCCTCGCCTGCATTTCCCCCTACGGTGACGGCGTGGATCGAGGCGGACCGTCTGATTCGTGCCTGAACCATGATTTCACCTGTCACGAGAGTCAAGTATGTCGATCGCAAGTTTGTTAGCCAGCATTTTCTTGGTCCTGGCCTTGGTGCATCTGTACTGGGCTACAGGGGGCCTACGGGGCATTGAAGCCGCCTTACCCCAAGTCCGGGTCATCAACACTGTGCCCCAGGGCGCATGTGAGGCCGACGGTGAGCGCACGACAATGGCCAATGCCTTCACTCCGCGCCCGCAAATCACGCTCATGGTTGCCTTTGGACTGGGCCTGATCGCATTGTTGGTGGCGGTGCGCGCCGGCTTGGTGGGGCCGCCGGTCAAACACTGGGCCATTGAGTGGTCGCTTGGCGCGCTGGGCGTCGTCATGCTGGCTCGGGCTGTGGGCGAATTTCGCCTGGTCGGATTTTTCAAGACTGTCAAGGGAAGTCGATTTGCCCGGCTCGACAGCTGGTGCTACTCGCCGCTGTGCGTGGTACTGGCAGCAGGCCTGGGTTGGGTCGCGGCGAGCGGATAAAACGCGCTGCATTGAGCGGCGAATCTGCACCACTTCTTTATGCAACCTGGCACTGCCAAGGCAATGGCGTTATTGCCCAACCATCTACCGTCTGCTTTGCATGCTTGAAACCGCTCCTCACTATCTCGTTATCACTGGCGGCACCACCGGCGACATCCTCCCATTCATGCGAATCGCTAGCGCCTTGCAGGGGCTCGGCCGCAAGGTCACGTTTATCACCAACACCTACCATGCTCGCCTTGTTCAGGGCGCCGGGCTGGCGTTTGTCGGGCTTGGAACTGACGAAGAGTACCTGCGCGTTGTTGCAAACCCGGATTTATGGGATCCCAAGAAGGGGTTCTCGGTGTTAATGGCCCACTACAGCGACCTGCTCCAGCAGATTGACGAAGCCATCCGGTCCATTTGCGCAGACGCACCCCTGGTAGCCATCGCCCACCCCTTCGCGGTGCCGGGGGCCGCTATCGCACGGGAGCGCGGCTTCATCAAGTCTGTCGTTGCCGCGTACCTGGCGCCCTCGAATCTGCGCAGCTGCCACGATCCGCTGACCATCGGCCCGACGCCGGTGCCGCGCTGGGTGCCGATGAGCTGGCGACGCGCGCTCTGGCGCTTTGTGGAAAAAGGCTGGATCGACCCGGTGGCGCTGGCTCATCTCAATGCCGTGCGCACACCACTGGGTTTGCCGGAGGTTGATTCCTTTCTGACGCACATTGCTCAGGCGCCTGACCTGTCGGTCACCCTCTTTCCTTCCTGGTTTGCGCCTACTGCGCCAGACTGGCCGCAGCCGTTGATCTCGAGCGACTTCCAACTGTTCGAGGCCGCTGCGCAGGAGGGTTTCACGCAAGACCTTTGCGCTTTCCTTGCGGCTGGCGAGAAACCACTGGTCTTCACCGCGGGCACCGGGAACCTGCATGCGGCCGACTTCTTTGCCTGCGCACTTGGCGCTGTCAATCGGCTTGGGCGCCGTGCCGTCTTTCTGAGCAGGGATCGCGCCCAAGCGCCGGCGCACCTTCCTGAGTCCGTGCTGTGGCAACCCTATGTGCCGCTGTCCATGCTCCTTGCGCACGCCGCAGCGCTCGTGCACCATGGCGGCATCGGCACTGCTGCCGAGGCGCTACGCGCGGGCGTGCCCCAATTGATTGCGCCCTTCGCCTGGGATCAGTTCGACAATGGGGCTCGCATTGCATCGCTCGGGGTCGGCATGGTCATTCCAGCGAAACGGCTTCGGCCTGGCGTGCTGGCGCAAAGCCTTCAGGCCTTCTGCGCCTCTGAGGCTGTTCAGACCCAGTGCGCATTGCTTGCATCACGCTTCAGTCCAGTCCATGACCCAGCCGACCTTTGCACAGAAATCGAGCGCTTTGTGCAGGCAAAGCGCCATGACGCCCGACTTACCAAGTCTGCGGACCATCAGCTCACTGCACTGGCTGGGGCCGGGAGATCGTGATGTTGCGTTGGATGATTTGCGCAGCAGCGGGCTGAAAATGCCGTTTAAAGTAGCTCTTCCCTTGCGACGCGCTCATCCTAATATATCCATTCGTTAGACCAAAGAGGATATTCCGGTGCACAGACAATTCGAACTCGAAAAATCCGGGCCGGTCCCTTCAAGGTCGCAGATCACCCACCTTTACAAGTCAATGAATCTAGCATGGCGTCTGCCCGATGTGAAACTATACGCTCTGCCCGCGTAACGGCAGCAGGCAAAACAGCCAAGTTGTTTGTTGCTGAGCGCTAAGCAGCGCATGCGAGTCAAGACGTGAATGCGGCTGATGGCAATGAGCCAGCAATCGCTGGTTGACACAGCCAGTGACGCCACTATACTAAGGTAAATGCCTTACCATTCAGCTCCCCTTGACCTTACTTTTCACGCCCTTAGCGATCCGACCCGTCGGGCGGTGGTGTCGCGCCTGGCCGAGGGCGAGGCACCTGTCAGCGCCTTGGCCGCGCCTTTCGACATGGCGCTGCCCTCCTTCGCCCAGCATCTCAAGGTGCTGGAAGACTGCGGGCTCATCGTCAGGGAAAAACGCGGGCGCAGCCGCTGGTGCCGGCTGGTGCACACGCGCTTGGCCGAGGCCTCAGACTGGATGCAAGCAGAACGCCAGCGCGCGGCCGAGCGGTTGGATCGGCTGGAACTTTTCCTGGATAGAACGAAAGAGGAATGAAGAACATGGCAAACCTACTTGAGACTTGGTCGCTCGATCGCGAAATCGTGCTCGTAAAACTACTGAACCATCGGCGCGACAAGGTCTTTGCGGCCTGGCTGGACCCTCGGGCGCTGGCCGAGTGGTACGGCCCGGCCGGCTTCAAGATCGAGAGCCACGAGGCCGATATCCGCGAGGGCGGCGTTTGGCGGTTCGACATGGTGGGTATGTTTGAGGGCCGCGAGCAGCGCTTTGCCAGCCTCATGCGCTTTGTCGAAATCGTGCCAAATGAGCGGATCGTGATGAACTATGGGACGCCTGAGCCCAACGATCCCGACCGTTTTCGCCTCACCGTGACCTTCGATGAGCAGACCGACGGCAAGACAGTGCTGACCATGCGCCAGATCCATCCCAGCCGCGAGCGGCGTCAGGCGGTCATCGCCTTCGGCGCGGTGGAATACGGGCTGCAGACGCTGCAAAGCCTGGCCGATTGGCTAGACATCTGAGCCTGGGCCGCCGTCGCTGCGTGCGCCCGGTCATGTTCGGGTAGACCTTGGCTCACACCTAATTGGCAAACCAACCTGATTGGAGACCCACGATGTCGCTGACCCTCTATGCACACCCCTTCTCCTCCTACTGCCAGAAGGTGCTTGTGGCGCTGTGGGAAAACGATACCCCATTTGCCTACCGGCACTTGGAAGAGCCGGGCGTGGGTGAGGAGTTGACCAAGTTATGGCCGATTGGGAAGTTTCCCCTGCTGATCGATGAGGGCCGCACCATTGCGGAGACCAGCATCATCATCGAGCATCTCGATACGCGCCACCCAGGCAAGGTGCGGTTCCTTCCAGACGACCCGATCGCGGCTCTGGAGGTGCGACTACTCGACCGCTTCTTCGATCAGTATGTGATGAACGCGGCGACAGCGGTGGTCGGCGAAGCGCTACGCAAGACCCCTGACCGGCTGGCAGAGGCGAAGGCGGGTGCGGCGAAGGCCTTAGACGTTGCCTACGGCTGGCTGGAGCAACGCCTG
>JAQGNK010000352.1 GCA_028291905.1 Polaromonas sp. | reverse complement strand
ATCGGTTCGCTCTCCAGCCCCTACGTGCGGAAGGTTCGCATCGTGATGGCCGAAAAGAAGCTCGACTCCAAGCTCGCGCTGGAGGATGTCTGGAACAGCGACGCCATCAGCAAGTCCAACCCGCTCGGCAAGGTGCCTTGCCTGGTGATGGAAGGCGGCGAAGCCTTGTTCGATTCGCGCGTCATCGTCGAATACCTGGACACCCTGTCACCGGTCGGCAAGCTCATTCCGGCCGTTGGGCGCGAGCGCGCCGAGGTCAAGACCTGGGAAGCGCTGGCCGATGGTGTGATGGACGCCGCGCTGCTGGCCCGGCTGGAGGCGACCTGGGCCGGCCGCACCGCCGAGCAGCGCAGCGACGCCTGGATTGCCCGGCAAATGGCCAAGATCGACAACGCGCTGCAGGCGATGAGCAAGGGGCTGGGCGACAAGGCCTATTGCAGCGGTATTCACTTCACCCTGTCCGACGTAGCGGTGGGCTGCGCGCTGGGCTACCTGGATTTTCGCTTTCCCGACATCCAATGGCGCAGCGCCCATCCCAATCTTGCCAGGCTGCATGACAAGCTCGCCCTGCGGCCGAGCTTTGTCGAGACTCCCACCAGCTGAAGACGCCGTCCCGCGCTCTGGTTTCGTGCCAGCCCCCAGGCCCAGCCAGGCCTGAATCCTTGCCCAGGCGCAGCTTGCAAGCTATCGGCTACTGGCGCGCCCGCCGCTTGAGCCAGCGCATCAGGCTGCCCAACAGCGGCAGCTTTTCATACAGTTCCTCGGCCGCATCCCAGTAGTCGCGGTGAAACTCGACCAGCCCCGCTTCATTGAACAACAGGTGCGAGCCGCCGCGAACGGTTTGCAGCGTGCCCCTGGCATGGCGCTTGAAATGAAACAGGAAATCCCAGGTCAAAAAGCACTGGCTGCCGTCGACGATGCAGCCGGTCACCATGAAGCGCGGCTGCTCCAGCGACTCAAACATGTGGCTGAAGACCTGCCCGATGTCGGTCAAGCCGCGCACCTCGTTGAACGGGTCCTTGAAATAGGCCTCGGGCGTGTAGAACGCGCCCAGCCGGTCGATATCGGCCGGCGTCAGGTGCTCGAAAAAATCAGTGATGCGGTTGGCCGCCTGGCGCATCGGCGCGGGCGGCATGGGCGTTCTGTCGCCGGGCAAGGGGCTCATGGTGTCGGGTCTCACAGGGAGGTGATCTTTCGCACGGCGGCGAAATAGGCGCGGTAGGGCAGCAGGTTCAGCGCCTTCATCCACAAGGTAAAGCGCCTGGGGAAGTGGATTTCAAACTGCCCCCGGCGCCAGCCCTGCAGTATTTCATGCGCCGCCTCGGCCGGCGAGATCAGCGCCGGCATGGCGAACTGGTTCTGGGCCGTCAAGGGCGTTTCGACAAAGCCGGGGCAGACCAGGCTGATGCCGATGCGGCTGTCCTGCAAGTCCAGGTACAGGGTTTCGGCCAGGTTGATCAGCGCCGCCTTGGTCGGGCCGTAGGCCAGGCTCTTGGGCAGGCCGCCGTAGCCGGCCACGCTGCTGATGAGGCTGATGTGGCCGGCGCCACGCGCCAGGAACGCTGGCAGCACGGCGTCGATCAGGTACAACGCGCCGTGGTAGTTCACCTCGCTGTGCTTGAGCATCTCGGGCAGGTCGAAGGCGGTGGCGCGCAGCTCCTTGTAGTAGCCGGCGCAGTACAGCATCACGTCCAGCGGCCCAGCGGCCAGCACGCTTTGCGCGGCGGCCTTGACCGCCAGCGGGTCGGTCACGTCCAGCGCCAGCGCGACCGCGCCCGGATGGCCCTGCACGAAGGCGGCCAGCGCATCGGCTTTGCGGGCCGAGACAAAAACTTTTGCGCCTTGCGCATGCAGCGCATGGGCAGTGGCCTGGCCGATGCCGGTCGAGGCGCCGACCAGCCAGACAGTCTTGCCGCGCCAGTCGGCGATGGGGGGATTGAAGGGCATGGAGGCAAGGTGTCCGGTTGGTATGAAATTGATAGCTGCCTGCGCAGAAACTGCATGCGCTAGAGGCCGATTTGATGCATTTTTAACGATTCGGGTGCTTGGCGCGTGAGAGCAGGACTTGCGGAAAAACCAGCGTCATTCCCACGAAGGCGGGAATCCGGCGGCATGCCAAGCAAGTGGCTGATGGAGCGCCGCACCGGGTTCCCGCCTTCGCGGGAATGACGGCCATCACGGGAGCTGAGCAGTGGACAATTTTCAGCGCTTGACGAATGACAGCGTGACTTCGCCCAGCTTGATGCCGAACTTGCTCATCTCGGCCTTGTTCAGCATGACCTTGTCGTTCATCAAATACATCCAGTCGTCGAACTGCACTTCGATGACCTTGCCGTCCACCGGCAGCTTCAGGGTGTAGCCCCAGCGGAAGGCATTGCCTTTTTCCTGGCCGGCGGCTTCGCCTACCACGTCGCCGGCGGTGCCCAGGTAGCGGCCGTCGGGCTGGCGCCTGAGCGTCCAGACGCGGCGCTCCTTGGTGCCGTCGGAATAGGTGAAGTCCTCGTCTAAAACGCCGGTCTCGGCGCCGGGCGGGCCTTGCCAGGTGCATTTCATGACGACCGAAAACCGCTTGACGACCTTGCCCGAGCGGTCGGTGAACAGGCCGTAGGCGTCCAGCGTGCCGTTGAAATACTGGCGCAGGTCCAGCGCCGGCTGCTCGGCGGCGTAGTCGGCCACCTGCGGGCCGGCGCAGCCCGCTAGCAGGCCGACCGACAGCAGCACGGCGGAGCTGGTCAGGAAAGCGCGTTTCAAAAGCCGGGTGCGGCGAGCGGAAAGGCAGGTCATGGGGCAACCCTTTCGGAAGAAGGTGAAATGAGAAAAAACCAGGCACTGCCAGCCGCCAGTAGCTTGAGGCCGCAGGGCAGCACGCAGTAGGCGACCGTCAGCGCATCGAGCGCTTGCGCGTCCCGGCTGCCCGGCGCGTAGCCGAAAGCCCCCAGCAGCGGCAGCGCCAGCCCGGCGGCCAGCGCCAGGTTGAGCTTGGTGGCGAAATTCCACCAGCCGAAATAGGTCCCTTCGGCCCGGCCGCCGTGGCCGTTGGCCTGGATCACGCCGGCCAGCAGCGCGCCGGGCAGGGCCAGGTCGGTGCCCAGCGCCACGCCCGACAGTGCGCAGACAACAGCAAATGCCAGCGTCTGGCCGGCGCCCAGCTGCGAAGCCCAGGCAAACACCGCCACGGCCAGCGCCATGCCGGCCAGCCAGGTGCGCGCCAGCCCAAGCCGCTTCACGACTGCCAGCCAGAGCGGGATCGACAGCGCCGCCGCCACGAAGTAGCTGCCCAGGAACAGCGGCTCCAGGCCGGCCGGCGCCTGCAGCCGGTCCTGGATGAAGAACAGCACCAGGGTGGCCGGCACTGCGCTGGCAATGCCGCTGAGCATGAACACCGCCAGCAGCCGGCGAAAGGCGGGCGAGCGCAGCGGCAGCCAGAGCGCGCCAGCCAGGGGCGCCCGGCCATCGGCGGGCCTGCTTGAAGAATCATTGGCTTGGCGCGCGCCGCCGGACGCGCCAGCCATGGGCGCCTGCAGACTGGCCTGGCTGCTGGAAGCGCTGCCAGCTTGCGGCGGCATGCAGGGCACGCCAGCGCTCAAGGCCTGCAGGCTGTGCCGCGCCACCGCCACCGGCGCAGGCGCCCGGCACCAGGCCAGCCAGCCGAGCAAGAGCGCTATGAAAAAAATAGCTGTCGCCGCAGGCATGCCAAGCGCCACAGGGGTAATTGATGCCAACACCACGCCCACCAGCCCGAGGCCTTCGCGCCAGGCCACGATGCGGCTGCGCTCGGCCTCGCTGCCGCCCAGCATCGCGCCCCAGGACTGGTGCGACACGCTGAGCGCGCTGTAGGCCGCATAGGTCAGCACCAGCATCAGCCCGGCCCAGGCGGCCAGTGCGGCCGGGGAGGCTTGCGCGGCGGCCGGCGGAAAAAACAGCAGGGCAAAGCCCAGCGCCAGCCCCACCGCCGCCAGCGCGCCCAGCCGCAGCACCGCGCCAGCCGAGCGGGCGAACAGCCGGTCGCTCAGGCGGCCCAGCAGCGGGTCGATCAGCGCATCGAACAGCCGCGCCGCCAGCAGCACCGCGCCCAGCGTGGCCAGCGGCATGCCGAATTCACGCGCATAGTGGTTCGGCAGGGTGACATAGAGCGGCAGCGCCACAAAGGCCAGCGGCAGGCCCAGCAGGCCGTAGGCCAGGCCGTTGCGGGCTGAAAAAGCGTCGGGCGTGGCACGGCTTGAAGGCAGTGGGGGAGCGGTTGCCGTGGTCATGGCTGGTTCACGTCAGCATGAGGCCCGCCGCGACACCGGACACCTGGCCTTGGCAGCCAAGAAAAGCCGCGGGCCGGCGGTTTTGAATGACATTGAAAGCAGCGTCATTCGCCATGGCCGGCTTGCCCGCCCAGCAGCGCTGCGCGCATTGAAGGCTCCGAGGTTTTGGGCGACAGCCAGATGCCAAAAAACAGCCGGCTGAACTCGGCATCGCGGATCTCGTCGCTGGCCTTGCCGTTGACCCAGAAGCTCGCGCCCACGCCGGGCCGGTGCGCGCCCAGGATGCGGTCGCCCTTGCGCACATCGGGAAACACCCGCAGCATCTCGGCCTTCCACTGATTTGCCTGCGCGTCACCGATGGGCTGGCTGCGGCGCATTTCCTTGAGCGAACGGTCGGCAATGTCCTCTGCCTTGAAGTCGCGCAGGTAGGCCAGCTCCAGGGCCAGCGCTGTATTGGCAGGGTTGGCCGGCGCAAAGCCGGCGCCGGCCCACAGGCGGGCGTCATAGACATCGAAACCCCAGACCTTCAGCCGTGCCCGGCCGATGAATTTCCCCTGCGGGAGCGCTTCCTTCAGCTCGGGCGGCGCTTCCTGCACGGCCGCGCTGGCGGCGGCGGACGGCGCGGAAACAGCCGCTGCGGGCATTGCGCCAGCAGCGACGCCGGCGCCCGGCTGGGCCAGCGCGACGCCGCCGGCGCACAGAAGGCCGGCCAGGCCGCAGCACTGCAGCAGCCGGCGGGCGCGCTGTGCCGGGGAATTGGCAAACGGGGCCGGTTTCAGATGCATCGTCATGCTCGCGCTCGTTGCTGGCGTCAGCGCTTGCGCAGCGTGAACTGCATGACACTGGTGTTGGCCTGGGCGAACGCGGCCTCGCAGTAGGCCAGGTAGAACTCCCAGATGCGGATGAATTTCCGGTCGAATCCGAGCCGCAGCACCTCGGCCTCCTGCGCCAGGAAGTCATCGCGCCAGAGCCGCAAGGTGCGCGCATAGTCCTGGCCGAACGAGAATTCATCGACCACCTCGAAGCCGGCAGCCTGCGCCTGCGCCCGGAATTCGCGCGGGCAGGGCAGGCAGCCGCCTGGAAAGATGTACTGCTGGATGAAGTCGGTCGAGCCGATGTAGCGGTCGAACAGCTCGTCGGCGATCACGATGCTCTGGATGCAGGCGCGGCCGCCGGGCTTGAGCAGCCGGGCCACGGTCTTGAAGTATTCGGGCCAGTATTCGCGCCCGACCGCCTCGACCATTTCTATCGAGCAGACCGCGTCAAAAGGCGCGTCGAACGTGGCCTTGCCGATGTCGCGGTAGTCCTGCAGGCGCAGGTCGGCCTTGCCGGACAGGCCGGCCCTGCCCATGCGCGCCTTGGCCCAGTCGAGCTGCTCGGTGCTCAGCGTCACGCCGACCACCGACGCCTTGAACTCGCCTGCCGCCATTTCGGCCAGCGCCCCCCAGCCGCAGCCGATCTCCAGCACCCGCCCGCCCGGCTTGACCCCGGCCATCTCCAGGGCGCGCCGCACTTTCGCATGCTGGCCTTGGACCATCGTGGTTTCTGGCGAGGCGAACAGCGCCGATGAATAGTTCATCGTGCCGTCCAGCCACAGGGCGTAGAAGGCATTGCCCAGGTCGTAGTGGGCATGGATGTTCTTCTGGCTGTTGGCCTTGGTGTTGCGGTTGAGCAGGTGCTTGCAGCGGTAGGCCAAGCGGCCCAGCCAGCTGCCGTAGATCACGCTCTCGACTTCCCGGCGGTTGAGGATCAGCAATTCCAGCAGCTCGGCCAGGTGCGGCGTGGTCCAGTCTCCGGCGATGTAGCTTTCGGCAAAGCCGATGTCGCCCGAGCGCAGGGCAGCACTGCACGGCTTCCAGTTGTGCAGGTGCAGGCTGGCGGCAGGCAAGCCGCCCGAGCCGAAGCGCTGCAGCGAGCCATCCGGCAGCTGCAGCGTCAGCGTGCCGTGTTTCAGCCGCGCCAGCATCTTCAGCGCGGTGCGCCCGGCAGCCGGCGTGCCTCTGGGAATGGCCGGCACGGCGGGACTTGAAGCGGGAGCAGGGGAGAGGGAAGGAGGGCTGTAGGTGGTCATCGCGTCACGGTGGTGTGGGGAAGCTCGGGTTTGCTGATGAAGGGAACTTGTTTGCGCCACAGCCTGAAGGCTTGATAGTGGATGCGCGCCATCACGCCCAGCGTCATCGCCGGATGGCGCCACAGCGCCTTGCGCAGGCTGGCGCGGGTCACGGGTTCGAGCGTGCCGCTGACGCTGGTCTGCAGCAGCGCGCAGGACTGGGGGTCCAGGCTGTCGTGGTAGTCGATGCGGGCGACGGTCTTGAGGCCGCCAGGCTGCCGGCTGTGCAGGAAGCGAAAGCGGTAGCCGCCGGCCAGCGTGCAGAACGGCGAGACATGAAACACCTTGTCTGCCCGCAGCTCGCGACCGTATTGCGGCTCGTCGAGCAGGTAGAAGTGGCGCTCGCCGAAGGTGTTGTTCACCTCGACCACGATGGCGCGCAGGCTGCCGTCGGCGCGGTGGCAGTACCAGAAGCTGACCGGCTTGAAGGTATAGCCCAGCACCCTGGGGAAGGTGTGCAGCCAGATTTCGCCGTTGGCATCTTCCACGCCTTCGCGCAGCAGCAGCGCATCGAGCCAGACGAGCGCATTGGGGCTGCCGTCGCCGTGGTCGCTGTCGAAAAAGCTCAAGGCGGCGGGCCGGTTGTGCGCCAGCGCGCCGCTGCCGCCCCGGTGCAGGCTGCGCATCGGCAGCATCAGGAAATAGGTCGGGTAGGCAAAAGCGTTGACCGCCGGGCGCAGGCGCTGGTGCCGCACCTGGCCGAATCCGATCAGCGGCTGACTTGACGCGGGCAGGGCATTCATGCTGCCACGCCTCCCGCGTTTTGCGTGTGCTGCACGCCCTGCGCATGCTGCGCCAGCAGCAGCCGGGCACCCTGCAGCCCCGACTTCAGGCCGTCTTCATGAAAGCCGTAGCCCGTCCAGGCGCCGCAGAAATAGCTGTGCTGACCGCCCTGCAAAAGGGGCAGGTCTTGCTGCGCACGGATGGCAGGCAGGTCGAACACCGGATGCAGGTAGTCGTAGTCGCCCAGGATATGCCGGGGCGCTATGTCGTTCACCGGATTGAGCGACACCACCACCGGCTGCGCAAAGGGCAGCGGCTGCAGCCGGTTGAGCAGGTAATGCAGGCAGACGCGGGACGATTCGCGGCTGGTCTGGGCGGCGCGCTGGTAGTTCCAGGCCGCCCAGGCGAGCTTTTTTTGCGGCAGCACCGCGCTGTCGGTGTGCAGCACGGCGCGGTTGGGCTGGTAGCGGATGGCGCCCAGCACCTGCTGCTCGGCCGGGCTCGGCCGGGCCAGCAGGGCCAGCGACTGGTCGGAATGGGCGGCCAGCACCACCTTGTCGAAATGCTCGACGCCGCCCTGGGTGAGGACCATCACGCCGCCGTGGGCCGAATGCGCGTCGCGCTCGATGCGCAGCACCGGCGT
The DNA here is from genome assembly GCA_028291905.1 of Polaromonas sp. GTDB lineage: Bacteria > Pseudomonadota > Gammaproteobacteria > Burkholderiales > Burkholderiaceae_C > Polaromonas. Next base: position 4,106 of record JAQGNK010000352.1, on the reverse strand, counting down.
GTTCAGCCGCTTGTCGGGGATGCGGCTGATGATCTTGTCCACGTAGTGGCGCGCGCCGCCCTTGACGGTCCACCACTGCGGCCGGTCAGTGACCTGCAGCAGGCCGTGGTTGTGGCAAAAGCGGATCATTGTCGCCACCGGAAAGCGCAGCATCTGGTCGGTCGGGCAGGACCAGATGCAGCCCATCATCGGCAGGAAATACCAGTCGCGGAACTCGGCCGAAAAGCGCTGGCTGTTCAGGAAGTCCGACAGTGGCTGCGCCATGGCGGCCTCGGCCCCCGAAGTCGCCAGTGCAGTCGTGACGCGGTTGAAACGAGTGATGTCGCCCAGCATGCGCCAGAACTTCCAGCTCGCCAGGTTGCCGCGCTGGGCAAACACGCTGTTCAGGCTGGAGCCGCTCCATTCCAGGGCCTTGCCGTGCGCCGCAGCCGGCACCTTGACCGAAAACGACATGTCGGACTTGGCCGTTTCAACGCCCAGCTCGGCAAACAGCGCGATCAGGTGCGGGTAGGTGCGCTCGTTGAACACCAGGAAGCCGGTATCCACGCCATGCGTGACCGGGCCCTTGGCGCCGGGCAGCGTGACATCGACAGTGTGGGTGTGCCCGCCGAAATAACTACCCGCTTCAAACAGGGTGATGTCGGCCTTGCCCTGCAGCGCATGGGCGGCGGCCAGCCCGGAAATCCCGGAGCCGACGATGGCGACCTTCAGCGGCGGGGGGCTCATGCCGCTCCCCGTGTGAAGGCGGGCCGGAAGATAAAAATGCTGCGAAGCGTCCCGAAGCGAACTGAGGGAGGGAGGAGTAAAACCGCTTCAGGAGAACAGTCCGGCCCTGTGGACCGGAAAGGCTTCGCAACAATGAAACCGTGTTTGTCACTGTCGCCCTGGCTTGCCTTGCGGGTCCTGGGTAACAGTGGTGAATAAGAGCACCGGCAGAGTACCTGAGTTCCCGCACGTGTCACAACGAAGCGGTAAAGTTTTGTTAAGCCATCCAGCAAGCTCGGGCGCAGGCTTGCCGTGCTCATGGCCGGGCCAGCTGCTTTTCGATCTCGGCCACGAACTTGGCGCTCTCGGGGGCAGCCATCGAATTGAAGGCGGCGGTCGCCTTGCCGTCGCGCCCGATGATGTATTTGTAGAAATTCCAGCGCGGCGTGGTGCCGGTCTGCTCTGCCAACTGCCTGAAGAGCGGGCTGGCGTCCTTGCCGCTGACGCTGGTCTTGGTGAACATCGGAAACTTCACGCCGAAAGTGTTCTCGCAAAAAGCGGCTATGTCCTTGTTGCTGCCGCTTTCCTGCGAGAAATCGTTCGACGGAAACCCCAGCACCACCAGGCCCCGGCTTTGGTACCGGGCATGCAGCGCCTCCAGGCCTTTGTACTGCGGGGTAAAGCCGCAAAAGCTGGCGGTATTGACAACGACCACCACCTTGCCGGTGTACTGGCACAGCGACTGCGGCTTTTCATCCTGCAGCCGCAATACGTTCTGTTGCAAAAGGGCCGGACAGGCCGGCGGCGCGGCAGCTGCGCCAGCCGCCCAGGTGCCGGTGCCGGCCAGCAGGGACATCAGCAAAGGAACAAAAAACAAAGCATGCATGGCTTGCTCACCTGAAAAAATAAGTTGGCTGACCGGCCGGGCTTTTGAGCCGCGTCTTGCATCGCCCTGGCAAAGCATGTCGGCCTGAAGGCTTGGCTATCAGTACGCGCCAGCTCGGCCGCCGGATTCAATTTTTTTGGCGGCCAGCCGTTGCGGCGCGTGTTTCGGTGGCAGCGGCCTGGGCGCGCTCTAGCGGCGCTGTCTGTCACGCGCGCCTCCTAAAATCTGGTGGCAACCCGAATAAACCCCGCATCCACTGAAGGATGGGCCGCGTATCAGCCGGCAAAGGAAAAAACCACATGCTTTATCCCGAATTGTTCAAACAGCTGGAGGCGGTACGCTGGAACATGGACACCGACATTCCCTGGGCCAGCTTTGACGCGTCGCGCCTGAGCGACGAGCAGGCCCAGACCATCCGCATGAATGCCATCACCGAATGGTCGGCGCTGCCGGCGACCGAGATGTTCCTGCGAGACAACCGGGGCGACAGCGACTTCTCGGCCTTCATGTCGGTCTGGTTCTTTGAGGAGCAGAAGCATTCGCTGGTGCTGATGGAATACCTGCGGCGCTTCCGGCCCGAACTGGTGCCGACCGAGGCAGAGCTGCACGAGGTGCGGTTCGAGTTCGAGGCCGCGCCGCCGCTGGAAACCCTGATGCTGCATTTTTGCGGCGAAATCCGGCTGAACCACTGGTACCGCTGCGCCAGCGAGTGGCACGACGAGCCGGTCATCAAGCAGATCTACACCCGGCTCAGCCAGGACGAGGCGCGCCACGGCGGCGCCTACCTGCGCTACATGAAGCGCGCCATCGGCCAGTCCGGCCTGGCGGCCAAGGCCGCTTTCGCGAAAGTCGGCGTGCTGATGGCCAGCGCCCGGCGCACCTCGCAGGCGCTGCACCCGACCAACCTGCATGTCAACAAGGCGCTGTTCCCGCGCGACACCATCCAGAGCCGCCTGCCCGACCCGGAGTGGCTGGAGCATTGGCTCGACAGCCAGATCAAGTTCGACGCGGTGTGGGAAACCCGTGTGGTGGACCGCATCCTGCACAACCTGGGCCTGCTGCTCGGCCAGCCGATCAAGACGGTGCAGCAGCTCAACCACTACCGCAAGGAGCTTGTGCGCCAGATGGCCGCGACCCTGCAGCCCGGCGCTGATTTGCCGGGCGCCATGCCGCAAGCCACGACATGAGGCCGCCATCATTCCTGGGCAAGATCGTTGCCCGCAGCGACGCTGCGGCCCGCGTGGCCGCGCTGCCCCAGCCGGTGGTCTTCACCAACGGCGTGTTCGACGTGCTGCACTGCGGCCATGCCACCTACCTGGCGCAGGCCAGAGAACTCGGCGCCAGCCTGGTGGTGGCGCTGAACACCGACGCCTCGGCCCGGCGGCTGGGCAAGGGCCCGGAGCGCCCGCTGAACCGCGAGCAGGACCGGGCCGTGCTGATGGCCGCGCTTGAATCGGTGAGCCTGGTGACCTGGTTTGAAGAGGACACGCCCCTCGAACTCATCACCGAGGTCAGGCCCGGTGTGCTGGTCAAGGGCGGCGACTACGACATGGACGCGCTGGCGGAGACGGCGGTGGTCAAGGCCTACGGCGGGCGGGCGCTGGCGATTCCGTTTGTCGATGGGTATTCAACCACCGCGCTGGTGAACAAGATACGGCAGCAGGGAGCGCCAGGGTAAGCACGGAGGTAGGCGCCAGCATGGCATGAAAAAGGGCGCCTCGCAGGGCGCCCTTTCACTTGCTGGACCAGGCCAGGTTACCTGTCGGTCTTGCCGCCGCCCTGGCGGCCGGTATCGACCTGCTGCTGGCTGGCACCGCCGCTGCCGGCCTGGCCCGCATTGTTGCCGCGGTCGTCATTGCGCTGGTTTTGGCGGCTTGACTCGGCCTGCTGCTGTGAAGAAGTAGCGCTGTTCTGGTTGCTGCCCGCTTGCCCCATGCTGTTGCTCCGGTCATCACTTCTCTGGTTTTGACGTCCCAGGTCGGCTTGCTGCTGCTGGTTGCCGCCTGACTGTGACTGGGTGGCGTTGCTGCTGCGGTCGTCGCTGCGCTGGGTCTGGCGCCCGGCTTCGGCCTGCTGCTGGGGCGATTTGCCGCCCTGGCTGCTGCTGGCGCTGGCTTGACCGGCGTTGTAGTTCTGGTCGTCGCTGCGCTGGGCCTGGCGACCGGTTTCAGCTTGCTGCTGCTGGGAAGCGTCGCCGCGCATGCCGGCCTTGCCGCTGTCCTGGTTGATGTTCTGGTTGCTATTGCCCTGGTTGCTGGATGTCATTTTCTGTACCTCATTGAAAGAAAGTAAGAAGGACCGGGTGCGGCAAGGCTTGCCGCACCTGCGTTGACGGTCAATGCAAGTCATTCACCGTTCCCGGATTTAAGACTGCTCGATGAAAAAACAGGGTAATCCGGTTTCTTTTGGCTGGGTAGGATGATTCCTATCCTGCCCATGCGCCAGCGCGCTTGTCCGGCGATTTGCGGCGCGACGATTACGCATGGCTGATGCGCTGCCGCATGGGTGTGCAGGA
>JAQGNK010000327.1 GCA_028291905.1 Polaromonas sp. | reverse complement strand
TCGCGCATCATCGCCAGCGTTTCGGGCGCGATGGAGAAATCGGCGAACCGCGCGGCAAACCGGGCCAGCCGCAGGATGCGCACCGGGTCTTCGCGAAAGGCGTCGGTGACATGGCGCAGCACCTTGGCCTTCAAGTCGCGCTGGCCGCCGTAGGGATCGACCAACGCGTCAAAGTCAGGCTCAAAAAGGCCGTTTGTGCTTTCCGGATGGGCGGGGGCAGCTATTGAATTAATAGTCAGGTCGCGCCGCGCCAGGTCCTGCTCCAGCGTCACCTCGGGCGCGGCATAGACCTCGAATCCCCGGTAGCCGCGCGCGCTGTTGCGCTCGGTACGCGCCAGCGCGTATTCCTCGCGGGTCTGCGGATGCAAAAACACCGGAAAGTCCTTGCCGACCGGCAAAAAGCCCTGCGCCGTCAGCGCCTCGGGCGTCGCGCCCACCACCACCCAGTCGTGGTCCGTGACCGGCAGGCCCAGCAATTTGTCGCGCACCGCGCCGCCGACCATGTAGATTTTCATGGCAAGCAGTTTAGCGGCGCGCCGCTTCAGGCGGGCTTGAGCCGGTAAGGTTCCTCGAATTCGCGGAAGTCGTTTTCCGCCAGCGCACCGTCGATCCATTCCTTCACGCCGGGCAGGGCGGACAGGCGGCCGATGTAGGCGGCAATGTCTTCGGGCACCGGCAGGGCGTAGCTTTTGAGGCGCATGCAGACCGGCGCAAAAAAAGCGTCGGCAATGCAGAAGTCGCCGAACAGCATCGCCCCCTCGTGCCCGGCCAGCAGTTCGCGCCACATGCCGACCAGGCGCGCCACGTCGGCGCGCACGGCGGGCTTGTCGCGCCAGATCAGTGCTCCGGTGTCCCGCAGGTCGGCTTCGATGTTCATCGGGCAGGCGCCGCGCAGGGCGGCAAAGCCGCTGTGCATTTCGGCGCAGACGCTGCGCGCGCGGGCCCTGACCTGAACGCCTGGCGGCCAGAGGTTTTTTTCAGGAAAACGCTCGGCCAGGTATTCGGCAATCGCCAGCGTGTCCCAGACGCGCAAACCGTCGTCGTCGAGCACCGGCACCTTGCCGACCGGGCTGACGGTGCTGATCTGCTTTCTGAAGTCCGAGCCTTCGTCGAAGGAATCAAAGCGGACGACGATTTCCTCGAAAGGAATGCCGGCCTGCCTGAGCAGCACCCACGGCCGCATGGACCAGGACGAATAGTTCTTGTTGCCGATGTAGAGCTTGAGCATGGGTTGTCCGAAAAAGGGAAAGAATCAGAACCGTCCGGAGGTCTGCCGTTTGGCCATCAGGTTGCTGCGCAGGCCGCGCGCGCCCAGGTAGGTGGGTGCGATGGCTTCCAGCGAAGCCGGCACGATGCCCAGCGCCTGCAGGCCGGGCAGCTTGCCGCTGGCCACGTTGTCGGTTTTCATCGCGTCCAGGTTGTCTCGGCTGAGCATCGGCTCGCCCGGCGCGAGTTCCATGAAAAACGCCTGCAGCCGCGCCAGCGCATGGGGCAGGCCGAACACCGGCCGTCCTTTGCCCTGGTCGATGCCGGCATAGCGCCCGGCCAACTGCACCAGCTGCTTGAGGGTGAACACCTCCGGGCCGCAGGCTTCATATACCTGGCCGATGGTGCCGGTGTCGTGCAGGCAGTGCACCAGGGCGCTGGCGACATCGCCGACCCATACCGGCTGGAAGCGCGCCTGGCTGCCGGCCAGCGGAATCACCGGGAACACCTGCTGCAGATTGGCAAAGGTGTTCAGGAACTTGTCGCCCGCGCCGAAGATGACGCTGGGGCGCAGCACCGTCACATCCAGCCCCGAGCCGAGCAGCGCCGCTTCGCCCCGCGCCTTGCTGCGCTGGTAGCGCGACGGCGAATCCACCGACGCGCCGAGCGCGCTGACATGCAGCAGCCGCCGCACGCCGCTGGCCTTGCAGGCGCGTGCCAGCGCCAGCGGCCACTGCACATGGACTTTCTGGAATGCCGCCTCCGAGCCGTGCAGGATGGCCACCAGGTTGATCACCGCATCATGTCCGGCGACCACGGCGGCCAGCGCCGCGCTGTCGTTCAGGTCCACCTCGGCGACATAGACCAGCGGAAGCATCTGCTGCTCCCTCGCATGGCCGCTGCGGCGGGTGGCTACCGTCACATGGCATGACAGCTGGTTGAGCTTTTCGCACACCTGGGCGCCGACAAAACCCGTGCCGCCGAAGATCAGAATTTTTTTCATGCGTCTAATTTAGCGCGTTTGGGCAGGGTTTTCCCCGAAAAGCGAACTTTTGAGCGATTAAGGGCTGCAGCCCAGGTGATATTTGCGCAAACAGCTATTTTTTTAATAGCAATATGCCGGCATGGCGTGATGAACGAGCGCAGCATATTTCGCTGTTGACCTACAGCCGGGCGCCAGGGGGCCTTCGCATAATCAAGCCATGAACATCTTTGAAGCCTTGCGCCTTAGCCATGACACCCAGCGCACGCTGGCCGACAACCTGATCCAGACCCAGGGCGACAGCCCCGAGCGGGTGTCGCTTTTCAGCGAGCTCAAGCGCGAGCTGGCCGCCCATGCCAGCGCCGAGGAGCGGTTTTTTTATGTGCCGCTGATTGCCCATGACATGACCCAGGAGCCGTCGCGCCACGGCATTGCCGAGCACCATGAGATGGATGAGCTGGTCGAGGAGCTTGAGGCCACCGACCGCAGCTCGCCGGCCTGGCTGGCCGCCGCCAAGGCGCTGCACCACAAGATCTACCACCACCTTGAAGACGAGGAGCACGGCGTGTTCCAGCTGGCCGGCAAGGTGCTGGGCGAGGCTGAAAAGCTGTCGCTGGCGCTGGCCTACGAAGGCGAGTTCGTCTCGCAGCGGCTCAAGGCCTGAGCCGGCAGGGCGGGCCGCTTCATGGCTTGTCCAGCGGCTTGTCGGCGGAAATGACGATGGGCTGGGACTTTTCCGTCAGCCTGACCAGGCGCGGCATCAGGGTGAAGATGGCCAGGGCCAGCAAAGTGCTCAGCACGGCGGTTGACTCGCGGCCCATGCCGGCGGCCACCCCGATGGCAGCGGTCAGCCAGATGCCGGCCGCCGTGGTCAGGCCCTTGACCTTTTCGTCGTCATCGCCCTTGAGGATGGTGCCGGCCCCGAGAAAGCCGACCCCGGCGATGATGCCCTGCATCACCCGGCTGACATCATCGGGCTGCATGCCCGCCTGCTGCGCCAGCAGCACGAAAAGGGCTGAGCCCATGGCCACCAGCATGTGGGTGCGCACGCCTGCCGCCTTGCCGTGCTGTTCGCGCTCCATGCCCAGCAGGCCGCCCAGAAAGGCCGCCACCATCAGGCGCAGCAGGATGCGCGTCACCTGCGCGGCGTCGGGCAGGTCTGAGAATTCGGAAATGATGGTTCCGACCATCAGCTGCCACCAGTTCGACGCCATGCAAATTCCTTGAGTTCATGAAAAGGCTGAATTTACCCTGCAGGCCGGGTGGTGGCGCTTTTTGCCGCTGGCCAGCGGCTGGGCGGGCCCGCAAGCCGCCCTCATCGCGTCATGCCGGCGCCGTGGGACTGGCCAATCTGGCCAAGCACTTGCTCAAGCGTTGCCCAGTTAACCGGCTTGACCAGGTGGTGATCGAAGCCGGCCGCCTTTGACAGAAAGCGGTCATGCGCCTGGCCGTGGCCCGTCAGCGCAATCAGCACGGCGCCCGAGGTGCGGGGATCGGCCCTGAAGCGCCGCGCCAGCTCGTAGCCGTCCAGGTCAGGCAGGCCGATGTCGAGGATGAAGGCCTGCGGCGGCTGGGCCCTGGCATGGGCGAGGGCGCTTTGCCCGTCGTACCTGACCGTCACCTGATGGCCCGCCAGGCTTAGAACCTGCGCCAGCGACTGCGCCGCGTCCTCGTTGTCATCGACCACCATCAGGCGCAGGCTTCTGCTTGCGGCTGATGCGGCCATCGGCTGCCTGGGCTCCGGGGACGGCTCTGCTGGCATGGCCCGAGCGTTGCACAGTGGCAGGCGCACGGTGAATGCGCTGCCCAGGCCCGGTCCGCCGCTGGTGGCCTGCACACTGCCGCCGTGCAGTTCCACCAGGCTCTTGACTAGCGAAAGCCCCAGGCCCAGGCCGCCTTGGGTGCGGTCAGGGGTGCGCACGCCCTGGGCGAACAGCTTGAAGATATGCGGCAGCAAGGCCGCATCCATGCCCATGCCGTTGTCGCTCACGCAAAGGCGCACCTGCTGGCCCTGAACTTCGGCGTAAAGCCCTATCTCGCCGCCCTGCGGCGGGTACTTGGCGGCATTGTTCAGCAGGTTGGAGAACACCTGGACCAGCCGGATCCCATCGGCCTCGACATAGGTCGGCGAAGCCGGCATGCGCACGGTCAGGGTGTGGTGGCGCGCCTCCATCAGGGAGCGCACCTGCTCGACCGCGCTGTTGATGATCGGCTTGAGGTCCAGCGGCTCTTTCTCCAGCGTCACCAGCCCGCGCGTGACGCGCGAGACATCCAGCAGGTCATTGACCAGGCTGCTCATGTGGCTGACCTGCCGGGAAATGATCTCGCTGGTCTGGCGCACCCGCTGCTCGCTGAGCCCTTTCATCCGCAGCACATGCGCCGCCGTGCTGATGGGTGCGAGCGGGTTGCGCAGCTCATGCGCCAGCATGGCCAGGAACTCGTCCTTGCGTCGGTCGGCCTCCAGCAGCTCGTTCTCGGCGCGCTTGCGCTCGGTCACGTCAACGCAAATGCCGCGCATGCAGTGCGGTGCGTTGTGCGCCGGCAGGGCGACCTTGCCCTGGATGTCTATCCAGACGGTCTCGTGGTTGTCCGGCCTTACCAGCCGGGTGAGGGTCCTGAATTCACCCTGGTCGGCGATGGCCTGGCTGGCGGCCTGGTGCAGCGCGGCCGAATCGTCGGGATGGACGCTGGCCAGGCAGCTCCTGGCCGTGTCCCAGGTCTGGCCGAACAGGCCATGGGCATTGGCCGAGAACTCGACGCCATCGGTCGCCAGGTCCCAGCTCCAGACAGCCATGCGGCCGGCCAGCAGGCCCTCCTGCAGCCGCTCTTCGCTGCAGCGCAAGGCCTGTTCCGCTTCCTGAAGCGCGGACACATCGGTGTTGGTGCCGAACCATTGCGTGATGTTTCCCGCCGCATCGCGCAGCGGAGACACCAGCGTGAGGAAAGGTCGATAAATGCCGTCGGCGCCGCGCAGCGGAAACGTCATCTGGAACTGCTCTCCTGCCGTGATGCAGTGCTGCCAGCACTCCATGACGCCAGGCAGGGTGTCGGGATGATGCACGCTCTGCCAGCCCCAGCCCTCCATGTCGGCCGGCGCGGTGCCGGTGTACTCGTACCAGCGGTCGTTGTACCAGTGGATCCAGCCGTCGGGCTGGCCCATCCAGGCCAGCTGGGGAATGGTGTTGGCCAGCTGCTGCAGCCGCTTCTGGCTATCGGCCAAGGCCTGCTGTGTCTGCTTGCGGCGGGTGATGTCCCTGAAAAAGACCGCCATGCCCTGGGCCATCGGAAAGGCATGGGCTTCCAGCCAGAAGGTGCGCCCTTCCAGAAGAAACTCCTGCTCGACGCTTGTTGGCACGCGCTCGTGCATGGCCCGCTTGTAGGCGGCGCCCAGTGGCAGCTCCTCCGTGCTCGGCCAGATTTCCCACTGGCTGCGGCCGATCAGGCTCTCGGCCGATGCGCGGCGCGTGATGCGCAAGCCGGCGGCATTGATCCGCAGGATGCGGAACTGCCTGTCCATCAGCACGAAGCCTTCATCCATCGATTCCAGGATTTCCCGGCTCCAGCCGCGCTCTTTCTCCATCGCTTGCTGCGCCCGCGCCCGCTCGACCACCAGCGCGACCTGCGCCGTGCAGATGTCGATCAGGCGAAGCTCCCGCTCATCGGGCCGCAGGCGGTCCGGGCAATAAATCGACAGCGCACCGATGGCCTGGCCGCCGGCGCCAAACAGCGGCGTGCTGCAGACGCCCCGAATGCCCTCGCGCTGTGCCAGCAGGAGGAAGTCGGCGTAGAGGGGATCGGTTCGCACATCCTCGATGACGACCCGGCGCTTTTGCGCGAAAGCCGTGCCGCAGGCGCCATCCCCCACTGCCACGCAGGCCAGCTCTTGCAGGCCCGCCTCGCTGATGCCCAGGCTGGCCTTTATCACCAGTCCGCCGGTTTCGGCGTCGAACAGCGAGATCAGGCCCTGAGAGCATTTCAGGAGCCTGGCCACCTTGCGCAGGACGACTGCCAGCTGCACCTGCAGATCGCTGACTTCATGCAGCTGGGTGGTCATGGCGTGCAGCTGCTGCCAGTCAAACACCTGCTGCGCCAGCTCGCCCTGCGTTTTCTCAAGGGCGGCGTCGATGTGCCTGCGTTCGGCGTGCAGATCGGCTTCGGCCTGCTTGCGCTGGCGCACCTCTGCATCGAGCAAGCTTTGGAGTTTTTCCAGCTGCTGCTGGTCGAGGTGTTCCTGCGTCACATCGGTGCAGATGACCAGCACGCCCTGCACGCCGGCTTCGTCCTCAATCGGGCTGCAGCCATACGTCCACCACAGTTCGCGCTGTTTACCATCGCGTAGCGTGGCAATGCGCTGCCTGGCCTGCCACGTGGCGCCCCGGCCGGCCATGACCTGCTCAATCTGCGGCCCGATCACGTCCCATATCTCTGGCCAGCACGCCATGGCCTTTTGCCCGAGCGCCGCCGGATGCCGCTCGAGCCCCAGCGTTTCGCGGTAGGCATCATTGTAAAACTGAAGCGCGTCCGGTCCCCAGAAGACGAACATCGGATGCTGGCTGGCCAGCACCAGGCGCAGCGTTGACTTGAGCGTCCTGGACCAGCCCTGCGCAGGGCCGAGCGGAGTGGCGGCCCACTGGCGGGCACGCATCAGGGTACCCATTTCGCCGCCGCCGGCCAGAAAGTCAAGGTTGAAACGTTTGTGCAAATTCACTCAACTGCTCCTGGATGCTTTGCGCACAGCAGGTATCCGAATGTTTTTCAGAATGATAGTCGTGCCTGATCTGGACAATCAAGCTCAGCAGCAAACTTTAAGAGGGCCTTGCCATGGCCTTTTTTATGAAATAACTATCGCTTTGGCGCAGATGCAGACTGCGCTGGAAGCTATTGAATCAATAGCATTCAGGTCTGGATTATCTTGCGCGGCTTGCCAGCATCGTCAATGGCCACGTAGGTCAGGCTGGCCTCGGTCACCTTGATATAGCGGCCCTGGGCCCGAAAGCGCTCTGCGAACACCTCGACCTGGACCGTGATCGAGGTGTTGCCGACGCGGGTGACGGCGGCAAAAAACGACAGGATGTCCCCGACCCGCACCGGCTGCTTGAAGATGAACTGGTTGACCGCCACCGTCGCCATGCGGCCATCGACATAGCGCGCCGGCACCACCGAGCCCGCCAGGTCCACCTGCGCCATCACCCAGCCGCCGAAGATGTCGCCGTTGGCATTGCAGTCCGCCGGCATCGGAATCACCTTGAGCACCAGCTCCTTGTCGGTCGGCAGCGCGACATGCGGGGCTTGCCGCCCGGCGTCGGGCGTGGCCGATGAGGTATTGACCGGCGGCGCGCTTGATTCGAGTGACATAGGCACAATCTCTGAGGTTTGAAAAATTGCAATGATTGTGACGTATGCGCTCCCGAGCCTCCACCGCTGATTCTTATCCCGCGCCGGCCATGACGGCCGCAGGCGCACCGGCAGCGCCCAAGCCGCCGCGCTCCGACTGGGCCACGCTCAAGCGGCTTTTTCCCTATTTGTGGGAATACAAATGGCGCGCCATGGCCGCGCTGGCCTTCATGGTCGGCGCCAAGCTGGCCAACGTCGGCGTGCCGCTGTTGCTGAAGAACCTGGTCGATACCATGAGCTTCAAGCCCGGCGACGTGCAGGCGGTGCTGGTGGTGCCGGTGGCGCTGCTGCTGGCCTACGGGCTGCTGCGCCTGTCCACCACGCTGTTCACCGAGCTGCGCGAGCTGGTGTTCGCCAGGGCCACCGAAGGCGCGGCGCGGCGCATTTCGCTTGAAGTGTTCCGCCATCTGCATGCGCTCAGCCTGCGCTTTCACCTGGAGCGCCAGACCGGCGGCATGACGCGCGACATCGAGCGCGGCACGCGCGGCGTGCATTCGCTGATCTCGTATTCGCTCTACAGCATCATCCCCACGCTGATCG
>JAQGNK010000296.1 GCA_028291905.1 Polaromonas sp. | reverse complement strand
GCGCCAGCGCCATCGGGTCGGGGAAAGGGTCAAAAGCATGGGGCAATTATCGACCGCTGGCTCGGCGGTGCGGCAGGCCGGATAATCACGGGATGCGCCGCCGCAACGGGTTTGCCGGCAGCGCGGCGATGTGTTTCGATTACTATGATTTTGATAGCTGCTTGCGGAGGCAATGTATGCGCCAGAGCCTTATTTGATGCCTAAATTTCTTAAATTCCTCGCTTTTGACACCAGCACCGACCGGATGTCGGTGGCGCTGACCGACGGCGCCAGCCTCTGGCAGCACAGCGGGCCGGGCGGCGCCCAGGCTTCGGTCAGCTTGATTCCGGCGATTCTGGCGCTGCTGGCCGAGTCCGGCATGACCCTGGGCGCGCTTGATGCGATTGTCTTCGGCCGGGGGCCGGGCTCCTTCACCGGCCTGCGCACCGCCTGCGCGGTGGCGCAGGGCCTGGCCTTCGGCGCCAACCACGGCGCGGGCATTCCCGTGTTGCCGGTCGATACCCTGATGGCGGTGGCCGAGGAAGCGCGCTTTCAGCAGGCCGGCAGGCGTGGCGAGGCCGCGCCTGTCGTCATCACCGCCTTGCTCGACGCCCGCATGGACGAGATGTATGTGCAGAGCTATGAATTTGGGAGCGGCTTGTGCAGGCCGGTCAATGGCTGTGAGCTGATTCGGCCAGAAAATCTGGTGCCTGAGCCGGCGGCGCGGCTGCTGGCGGGCAATGTCTTCGAGGTCTATGCCGCCCGCCTGCCCGCGAGCCTGGCCGCGCTGGCCTGCGTGGCGGCGCTGCCGACCGCGACCGCGCTGCTGCGGCTGGCGCCGGCGCTGGCGGCGGCCGGCCAGTGCGTGCCGGCGGCGCTGGCCCTGCCGCTGTATGTGCGCGACAAGGTGGCGCAAACCACCGAAGAGCGAGCCCAGGCCAAGGCCGCGCTCGCGCTGGCCGCGCCGGCGGCCCACCCTTGAAACCCGACGAGTCCCGATCATGAACGCCGCCCTGCAACCCCTGGAAGCCTGGTTCGAGCCGATGACATTTTCCTGGCTGCCCGAGGTGCTGCAGGTCGAGCAAGGCGCCTACCCGCAGCCGTGGAGCGAAGTCAATTTCCTCGATTCGCTGCAGGCCGGCTACCAAGCGCAGATGCTGATGGCCGGCAGCGCTGAAAACCCCGAGCTGCTGGGTTATTTTGTCGCCATGAAGGGCGTCGATGAGGTGCATCTGCTCAACATCACCGTGGCGCCGGCGCATCAGCGCCAGGGCTGGGGCCGGGTGATGCTCGACGGCCTGGGCATCTGGGCGCGCGGGCAGGGCGCGCAGTGGCTGTGGCTGGAAGTGCGGCTCGGCAATGCGCGCGCCCGTGGCATCTATGAAGCCCACGGCTTTCGCCAGGTCGGCACGCGCCGGCGCTACTACCCGCCCAGCGCGGCGATTCCCCAGGGCGAGGACGCCATCGTCATGAGCCTGGCCCTGTGAGTTTTCATGAAAATCAATCCGCGATGAGCCTGAACCTCGACCCGCGCCAGCGCGCCATGCTGATGGAAATGGGCGTGCGCGTCTGGCAGCCGCTGGCGCCCGACGCGCCCCCGCCGCAGGCCGTTGATGCTATTGAAAAAGTAGCTGCCAGCGCAGATGCACAAAGCGCTGGAAGGAGTTTTGAGCCTCAAGTCGAGAAGCCCGCTGCCCCTGACGCACCGGCCGGGCCCACCGCTGCCGCGCTTGCGCCGGCCACGCCGGGTGTTCCGGCCACAACCGCCGTGCCCGCTGTCAGCCGTCAGCCGGCGCAGGCACGCGGTGCCGGCGTTAGTGCTGTTGTCGGTTCCGGTTCTGCCGCTTCGGCTTCGGCGCTGCCCGCCGCCGCGCCGCCCTCGTGGCATCTGGGCGAGGTGCAGGCGCTCTATGCCGAAACCACCCGTCCCGGCGGCGGGCGCTGGCTAGTGCTGGCCGAAACCCCAGCCAGCGCGCTGGAGCGCCCGGTGTTCGACGGCGAGGCGGGCCGGCTGCTGGCCAACATGCTGCGCGCCGCCCGGCTGCACCAGGCCGAAGCCGTGCTGCACGCGCCGCTGGTGCGGCGGGCGGCGGCGGCCACGATGCAGGCGCTGCAGGCCGAATTGCAGCGGCTGATCGAGCGCGCCCGGCCCGACGTGGTGCTGGTCATGGGCCGGCTGGCGGCGCAGGCGCTGCTGGAGTCCGCCGATCCGCTGGGCAGGCTGCGCGGCCAGGTGCATGCGCTGCACGGCGCCAGGCTCATCGTCACCTACGACGCGCCCTACCTGCTGCGCGTGCAGGCCGACAAGCCCAAGGCCTGGGACGACCTGTGCCTGGCGATGAGCCTAGCGGCCGGCGCCGGTGCCGCCCACTGAACCTTCGTATTGATTAAGCGCCCGGCGCACCGGTGCCACTCGGGCTTGAACTATCCCTCGCCCAATAACTTTGAAGGAAAACCTCAAGCCATTTGATAGGAATTGCAGCGCTCGAAAAGCTTGTTCAGTTCACGCGACTTGTCAAACACATCATCAGCACCTAGCTTGAGGCACTTGCTCCTTAGCTGAGGCGTCGCCATGTTCGTCAGCACCACGATGTGCTGATGCGGCAAGCGCTCACGGCAGGCCTGCAGCACACTCAGCCCCGTGCCATCGCGCAAAAACAGATCCAAAATCATCAAGTCCCATGTGGGCCCAAGGCTTGCCGTGAGTGCCAGCGCTTGTGCTGCGGTTTCGGCTATTTCAATGACACGCACGCCGCTGGACTTGTGCAGCACTGTGATCAAGGCATCCCTCAGCGCCTTGCTGTCTTCGACAAGAATCGTGGTGGCTGGCATAGGTGCTCAAAGGTACGTGGGTGACTGAAGCAGGAGCATGGGCGCCTAACCAAGATGGATTTTAAAGCCGGGCCGGCCGCAGCCGCCTGATTTTACTGACTCTGTAACCTTGTTTAATCTCCTTGAAAAGCAAGCTCTGCCTTATAAATGGCGGCGTGCCTGCAGCCTGCTGTAGAGGTTATTCGGACGGGTGATCCACTGCAGTGGCGGCTGTCCGATAAACACTTTGCCGCCCCGCTTTGGCAATGATTCCCGACCCATCCGCGATGGTGAGCACCTCGCTGTCGAGGGCCGAGCCCAAATCAATGAAGCTCGTGGAGCGGACTATTGCTTAACGCGTCTGGGTTATGACAGCCATGCGCGCCAGACAGGGATGCGGAAATGCTGCAATGGACCTGCTCAAGTTCGACCACCAACTCATCAACTGCTGCCAAAAACTCATTGCGGCTGGGATAGGGGAAATTTTCCATCAGCGCAGATGAACGCTCGGCCAATTTCTGCACCTTCGCATCGCGAGCCCAGCGGCGGACTTCACAATAGGTCAGTAACACCAGCCGGCCCAGGTCGCCGCTCCTGCGAGCAAACCGAAAGTCTCCGAGGATGTCCTCGAGCCCATGCTGCAGAGATATGAGTGAAGTAGTCATGTTGCGGTGCAGCATGAATCTTTTTTATTACTTGAAACTTACAAAAATTGCTCATCAGGGCCTTGCTTGAATCAACCGCACAGGCTAAATATTTACCACTTGTAAAAAAATACGGTCGCGTATGCGTTCGCAATGTGCCCCAGAAATCAATGCCGGGTGCTGCCATCACGTTGAAGACATGAGACGTTCACAAGGCTTGGCAACTTTGGAAATAAAACCAGACGAAAGCCCTGCTAGGCAGAGCTGCTGGGATAGCGGTAGGGCACTGCGTCAACAAACAGCCCATTGTTTCTGTCTGTGCAATCACATGGTTCTTGGGACCAGTTGGCGAGGCTTTGATGTGATCCCATCAAACCCCTCCAAGGGCGAGTCAAGGATTGGCGAGCGCCTAAAACTAGGATAAAGCCCCAGGCTGTCACGATTCAGCACGTCACTTACGCCTGCATGGCCCCGGCCATGTGACATGGATAGCTCCCAAGCTTTAAGATGATCCTGTGGAAGTTTTCGCTTCGTCACAGGAGACCGAGCATGAATGCCCCTTCAATTGCGCGTCCGTTGACGCTGATCCTGGCTGCGCTCCTCGTCGCCAACTGTGGCGGTGGAGGGAGCAGTGAAAATGGAATCGTCACTGGCAGCCCCGATACCACTGCGCCGCAGGCGACGCTCACGGCGCCTGCAAACCTTGCAACCGATTTGACCGGTACGCTGGCATTGAGCGCCATCGCGAACGACGACACTGCCGTGGCCCGGGTTGAATTCGAAGTCGATGGCCTTGCAGCCGGCACGGATGACACCGCGCCCTATGCAGCCAGCGTCAACATTGCCGACTATGCCGCCGGGCAGCATGTTGTTCGCGCGCGCGCGCGCGACGGTGCTGGCAACGTGTCGGCCTGGTCCACAGCGACAGTGAAGTTTGGCGGCAGCGCGGCAGCGCCGGCCGGTTTCACGAAAAACGAAGGCTTCATCACGGGCCTGAGCCTGGCCACCGCAGCGGCGCAAGCGCCCGACGGACGGTTGTTCATTGCCGAGCAGCGCGGCACGGTGCGCGTGTTCAAGGCGGGTGGGTTGCTGCAGCAGCCCTTGGTGCGCCTGGCGGTTGACGCATCGGGCGAACGCGGCTTGATCGGTATTGCGCTTCATCCGAACTTCCCGGCAGCGCCCTATGTCTTTTTGCATTACACAGTGAGCGCTGGCCCAGGCAGCAGTGCCCACAATCGCATCAGCCGCTTCACGGTGCAGGGCGATTCGGCGCTTTCCTCAAGCGAGCTGGTATTGGTCGAGCTGCCGCCCTTGTCCGCCGCGACCAACCACAACGGCGGCGCCCTGCACTTCGGCACCGATGGCAAGCTGTACGTCGGCGTTGGCGAGAACGCCGATCCAGGCAAGGCGCAGGACCTGACAAGCCCGCTGGGCAAGCTGCTGCGCTTTAACGAGGATGGCACCGTCCCGGCAGACAACCCATTTTTCACCACCCAGCAAGGACTGGCGCGCGCCGTATGGGCCTACGGGCTGCGCAACCCGTTCAGCTTCGCGGTAGAACCCGTGTCTGGCCGCATCTACATCAACGACGCGGGCGCCAACACCTGGGAAGAGATCAATGCGGCGGCGGCAGGCGCGAATTACGGCTGGCCTGGCTCCGAAGGCCCGGACAACGTCGGGGCCGGCATAACCGCGCCGCTGTTTGCCTACAAGCACAGCGATGCACTGCCGCCCGGCTCCGGGCCGGGAGGCTTTTTTACCGGCTTTGCGATTGCGGGCGGCACGTTTTACCCGGCGGCCGGACCGTTTGCGGCACCTTACCGCAGCAACTACTTCTTTGCCGACTTCGGGCGAAGGTTCATCGGGCGTCTCGATCCGGCCAACGGCAACGCCGCCTACGCGTTTGCCAGCCTCAGCGATGCGCCGGTCGACATGCTTGTGGCCACGGATGGCGCGCTGCTCGTGCTGGGCCGGACAAGCGTCACGCGCATCAGTTCGCCTTGAGCGCAGGCTGCCTCTTCACCGTCATCTGCTGCAAGGCGAATCGCAGGGGACCGGTTTTTTGCACGCCTTTTCCAGCAGCGGCCCGATGGCTTCGAATGGCCTGGGGCTGATGTTGCCCGGGTAGCGCTTTTTCATTCCACGAGCTTGCCTGCTCTCAGGCAGTTTGAGCACCTTCTTACAATCGGGCATGACTTTCCTCGACATGCTGGGCGCCGCAGAACGCCAAAACGACTCGATGCTGTGCGTCGGCCTAGACCCCGAACCCTCGCGCTTCCCCGGCAAGCTCAAGGGCGACGCCGGCCGGATTTACGATTTTTGCGCCGCCATCGTCGATGGCGTGGCTGACCTGGTGAGCGCCTTTAAGCCGCAGATCGCCTATTTCGCCGCCCACCGCGCCGAGGACCAGCTCGAGCGCCTGATGGCCCACATGCGCCAAGTGGCGCCGCAGGTGCCGGTCATCCTCGACGCCAAGCGCGGCGACATCGGCAGCACCGCCGAGCAGTACGCCATCGAGGCCTTCGAGCGCTACGGCGCCGATGCAGTCACGCTGTCGCCCTTCATGGGCTTCGATTCGGTTGCGCCCTACCTCAAGCACCACGGCAAGGGCGCTTTTTTGCTCTGCCGCACCTCCAACCCCGGCGGCGACGATCTGCAGAACCAGCGCCTGGCGTCGATTGAAGGCCAGCCGCTGCTGTACGAGCATGTGGCCCGGCTGGCGCAGGGGCCGTGGAACCTGAACGGCCAGCTTGGGCTGGTGGTGGGCGCAACCTATCCGGCAGAAATCGAGCGGGTACGGGCAGTGGCACCCCGGCTGCCGCTCTTGATTCCCGGCGTGGGCGCCCAGGGCGGCGACGCGCTGGCCACCGTCAGGGCCGGCTGGCGGCCAGATGCGTCCATCATCGTCAATTCGTCGCGGGCGATCATCTATGCCTCGTCGGGCGACGATTTCAGCGCCGCCGCCCGCAGCGAAGCGCTCAGGATGCGCGCGCTGCTGCAGGCGGCCCGGCCCGGCTTGCCGGCGGCTGCCGCCTGAACCCTTAAACCGAACGCCAGCTGCGCTTGCCGACCGGCAGGTAGCGCAGGGCCCCGGTCAGGCTCTTGCCTAGGCCCTGGCGGCCCGTGGCAGCGCGCAGGAGCAGAGCGCTGCCCAGCGCCGAGCCCATGGTGCGCTTGAGCGTCGAGGGGCTGCGGCGCGAAGCCATCAGCAAGGCGGCGCCGGCGCCCAGCGCCAGCCAGTGCTCGCCCTTGAAACCTGGGCGGCTGTCGTCGTACTCCTTGAGCTTCCTGAGTGAGTCTACGGGTGAAAATTTCATGATGGCGCCTCCTTTTGAAACAGCGCTTGAAGATACCCATTGCTATAAAAACCTGGTGTCAGACAGGGCCGCAAGCCGCTGTCTGCTCCCGTGCCGGCTGCTAGCTGGCCACCGTGAAGCGGCGCTGCAGGTGGCGCGGCTGCTCGATCTCATCGACGATGGCCACGGCCAGGTCGGCCACCGAAATCCCGGCGGGCGCGCCACCCTGGCCGGGCAGCAGCTCGTCGGCGCCCAGCCGGTACTGGCCGGTGCGCTCGCCCGGCGCCAGCGCGATGGGCGGCGAGACGAAGCTCCAGTCCAGCGCGTTTTCAAATGCCATCCGCTTGAGCAGCTCGCGCGCGGCCAGCGCGCCCTGCTTGTACTGCGCTGGAAACTCCGGCGTATCGACCAGCTGCACGCCGGGCGCGACATACAGGCTGCCGGCGCCGCCGACCAGCAGCAGGCGCTTGACGCCGGCCTGCTTCACGCCGTCCAGGATGGCCTGGCTGCCCTGCAGGAACAGGTCATGAATCGCCGGCTCGCTCCAGCCGGGGTTGTAAGCGCTGACCACCGCCTCCTGACCGGCCACGGCCCGGGCCACCTGGGCGGCGTCGAGCACATCGGCTTTGACCACATGCAGGGCGGCCTGGGGCGTCAGCTTGTCGGGGTGGCGGGCCAGGGCCGTGACTTGGTGGCCGCGCGCCAGCAGTTCGGTGAGAACGGCCGAGCCGATGAAACCTGTGGCGCCAATCAATGCGATGTTCATGATGATTTCCTTGAAGAGTGAAAGAAGCCTATAGTTTCAATACTTTCTAATCCGCTGAATAGACGGCTTTTTTCACTATCATCCTGAAGCAATGCTAACAAGTGAACGGTAAAACGATGGATCAACTCAAGCGCATGGCGATTTTTGCCGAGGTGGTGGCGGCCGGCTCCCTGAGCGCCGCCGCCCGCCAGCTGGGCATGACGCCTTCGGCCGTGAGCCAGCACCTGCGCCAGCTGGAGCAGGCGCTGGGCCTGGCGCTGCTGCACCGCTCGACCCGGCGCC
>JAQGNK010000294.1 GCA_028291905.1 Polaromonas sp. | reverse complement strand
GCTCGGCATCGGCTTTACTGCCGTCGGCAAAGGCGGCAAACAGGGCGATGCCGAGCAGCGCTTCTTGTTGTTCAGGGGTCATGGGGGTTCCTTGGTCAATAAGATGGCGGGACCCGGCTTGGTCGGATGGCATCCGGCACACAGCCAGGCGAAGTGAAAAGGCATGCAGCGAAACATCTGGGGGCAGCATGCCCGTGTCTGCCGGATTCACTGTTTGGCCATCATAAAACCGGCTCCAGCGCAGGCTGACGTCGGCCTAAATTTCTCATTTGAAAAGGTATGGATTTGAACGGATCGGGTTTGTCCACATCATCAAGCATGTGATGAATGGAGGCCGGTGACGGGCCGCAGCGCTGACGAGCCGGGCAGGTTTCGAGAAGACCGAGCCAGCCAGCGCAGGCTGGCGGCAAGGCCGGAAGTCGGTTTTACTTGGCAGGCGTGACGGTCACGGTGGGCACGGTCACGGTCTTTTCCTCAGTCTTGACGGTCGGGACGGTCACCGTCTTTTCGGTGGTTCCGACGTTGACATCAGGAGTTTTGACGTCGTACTTGGGCAGGGTGACGCTACCTTCCTGGGTTTTTTCAAACTTGGGCACGGTCACGTTTCCTTCCTGGGTTTTCTTGACATCGCAGGCCGAGAGACTAGCAACGCAGGCGCACAAAATTACGATATTCAGGGTGTTTTTAAACATGGGGGTCTCCTTCAGAGGTGGATAAAAGAAAAGGGGATTTTTCTGAACTTCAGAATGCAGGCCTGAAACAGGCCATGCAAAATTTTCCCACCGCAGCCGCAAACTCATCTGTAGGGCTGCAAGCCGAAGTTCTGTGCGGCCCCAGCCCTGGCCCAGGCCAGCGCATCGTGGCCAGGCCTGTCAGTCAGCCAGAGCCGCCTGCCCCCATGAAGCCGTCCGTTACCATTGAAACCCGTCAAATTCCTTTCAGCCGCCTGCCCTTTCCACCCAGGCCACAGCCCCATGCAAGCACCTGACTTCAGCCCCGCCGCCGACCGCAACAAGCAGCCTTTGCTGGAAATCCTCCGGCGAGTCCTGCCCGAACGCGGCAGCGCGTTGGAGATTGCCTCGGGCACCGGCCAGCATGCCGCCTGGTTCGCTGGCGGCCTGCCCGGCTGGACCTGGCAGCCGACCGACGCCGAGCCCCGCGCGCTGGCGTCGATTGCCGCCTGGACGGCGCAGCAAGGCCTGGGCAATGTGCGCCCGCCCCTGCTGCTCGATGTGATGGCGCCGCGCTGGCTGGCGGGCGATGGCGCCTCTGGCGCCGCGCCTGTGTTCGACGCGATTTTCTGCGCCAACATGCTGCACATCTCGCCCTGGGAAACCTGCGCGGCCTTGATGCGCGGCAGCGCCCGGCACCTGGCGCCCGGTGGCGTGCTCATCACCTACGGGCCGTACCTGGAGGACGGCGTGCCGACCTCGGCCGGCAACCTGGCGTTTGACCAGGGCCTGCGCCAGCAGAACCCGGCCTGGGGCATTCGCCACCGTCAAGACGTTGAACAGCAAGCGGCCCTGGCCGGCCTGCGGCTGACACGGCGTTACGCCATGCCGGCCAACAACCTGCTGCTGATCTGGCGGCCGGCGGCTTGAGGCCGGCTCATCGGCAACCGAAGTTTGCTATTGAATAAATAGCTGCTTGCGCAATACTCGCCTGCGCCAGAGGCATTCACGATCAAAATATCGTAAACACTTAACAAACCTGCGGGCGCCAGGCTCATCGCACAGCACTTGCGATCATGTGGATGCCCAGCAGGATCAAACTGCCTAGAAAACACTGCCGAAAGAGTACGGGGGAAAGCTTTTGGCGCAAATAATGGCCGGCGGCCATGCCCGCAAGCGCAGGCAACAGCATCAGCACGGATGCGCCAAATGTTGCACCCGGGTAGCGGTCATTGAAGTAAAGCCCGACCGCCAGCGCCAGGGTGGATACCGTAAAAGAGATGCCCATGGCCTGGATCAACTCGTCGCGCTGCAAGCACAGCGCCTGCAAATACGGAACAGCAGGAATGACGAACACCCCGGTCGCCGCCGTGACCAAGCCGGTGACGGCGCCGATCAGGGGGCCGAGCCATTTTTCAGTCTGTGGCCGTACCCATATCCGGGCACCGGCAAGCCCCCAGGCCGCGTAGCCAATCAATGCCGCTCCCAGGCCCACCACAGCCCAGGCACCGGCAGGCGCCCCAAGCGCCCAGGCGCCTGCCAGCGTACCGAAGCAGACGCCCCATTGCATGGGCGCCAGTCGCCTGAAGATAGGGCCGAGCGATTCCCACGGCCTGAGCTGCCACACGTTGGTCACGAGCGACGGCACGATCAGCAAGGCTGCAGCCTGCGCTGGCGCCATCACCAGCGCGAGCAGGGCCATCGAGAGAGTCGGCAGGCCCAGCCCGACCACGCCTTTGACCAGCCCGGCCAGCGCGAACACGGCGGCTGCCAGCAAGGGCAATGAATCGTTCCAGAAGCTTAAGGATTCAGGTAGAGCCATGGTGGTTAGGCCTCGTGAGATAGGTGATGCTCAGACTGGGATGGCGGCGCCTTTGCAGGGCAGCCAGGCCGCGATCTTAAGGAAGGGTGGCGAGGCTGAAAATCCGGAATTCGCATACCCAGGCTCAGGCTATCCCAGAGCCTCCCGGAGCCTGGGTGTGGTACGTTGCAGGCCATGCGTTTTGACCTGACTGATCTGCGGCTGTTCCTCAACGTCCAGAAGGCGGGGACGATCACGGACGGCGCCGAAAGCACCTGCATGACGCTGGCCTCGGCGAGCGAGCGCATCCGCGGCATGGAGGACACCCTGGGGGTGCCCTTGCTGCTGCGCGACCGGCGTGGCGTACAAACGACTCCGGCCGGGCAGACCCTGCTCCACCATGCGCGCCTCGTGCTCCAGCAGATGGAGCGCCTGCAGTGCGAACTGGGCGAGTACGGCACCGGGCTCAAGGGGCATGTCCGCCTGCTGTGCAACACCTCTGCCCTGAGCGAGCATCTGCCGCAAGTGCTCAGCAGTTTCCTGGCGACCCATCCGGGCATCAGCATCGATTTGGAGGAACGGCCGAGCTGTGAAATCGTCGATGCCTTGCGCAACCAGATCTGCGACATCGGTCTGGTGTCCGACGCAGTGGATCTTCAAGGGCTCGATACCTTCGTTTTTCGTCCCGATCCGTTGGTGCTGGTCGTGCCGCGCGCCCATGCCTTCACGCAACGCCGCACGGTCAGCCTGGCCGAGGTGGTGGATTTGGCATTCGTGGGCCTGATCGAAGGCAGCGCCCTGCAAGAGCACATCGCGTTTCACGCGCGACGCCTTGGCAAGCGGCTGAACTACCGCATCCGCCTGCGCAGTTTCGAGTCGGTGTGCCGGGTGGTTGGCGAGGGCATCGGCGTGGGCATCGTGCCGCAGGCGGTGGCCATGCGCTGGGCCCGCTCGGCCAAGATAAAACGAATCACTTTGACGGACGCCTGGGCCACGAGAAACCTCGTCCTGTGCGTGCGCCGCTTGGACACGCTCCCCGCCCATGCGCAGCAACTGGTGCAGCATGTACTGGCTGCAGTGCCACACAGCCAGCAAGCCCTGCGACGTTGAGCGGCGGCCCAGTTGGGCTTGATCTCCGACTTGCGGATCGCGTCTAGCCAGCGTGCGGTTTGCGCCGCGAGCTTGGCCCTAAAGCTCTCCGGCAAAGCGTCGGCAGGAAGGCCCGGTGCGAGGCGCAGCCCTAGTGACCTCGCCTGGCAAATGCCAGATAATTTCGAAAAAAGACGACCTGCGGTTTCGCAAGGTGGCGGCACTGAAAAAGGGCTGGAGACGCATGCTTTTGGTTCAATTCGACAAGCCGGATGGCGCGGCAGCAGCCGTCGCGGCAGCCCGGGAATCGCTGGCGGTGGCGCGGGTCATCGCCAGCGTCGGCCAGCGCGATTTCGGCGTGTCCGCGCTGCGCGACCTGAACGATGTGCTGTCCTTGTGCTGGATGTCGATCTACAGCCTGCGCACCCACCAGCCGCCGCTGTTTCACGGCGGCGGCAGCCTGCAGATGCCGGACCGGACCACCGAGGCTTTTCACTTCTACCGCCAGGGCATCTACCTGACCGACCACACCTTCGACGAGGCCAAGGCGCAGCTCAAAGGCGGCGACACCGCCATCACCCACCTGCATGCGCAGGAGGTGCCTGAAAAGCACCGCAGCGGCATCTACACCCGCAACGGCCTGCAGGAGCGGACCTCGCTGGTTCGCATGAAGGACGACGGCAGCCTGCTGGCGATCAATCTCTACCGCAACCGGCAGCAAGGCACGTTTCATGATGCCGACATCGACCTGCTGCGCCGCCTGGGCCAGCCTTTGCTTTCGTGCGTGAACCTCCACATCCAGCTGTCGGGCACGGCCCCGGGCGCCGACGAGCCTTTGAAACTGGCCGGCCCGCTCGACGCCCTGCCCCGGCGCGAAAAGGAAGTCTGCGAACGGCTGCTGCGCGGCTGGACGCATGAGGGCGTGGCCGCCGACCTGCGCATTTCCACAGGCACCGTCAAAACCTACCGCGACCGGGCCTTCGAGCGGCTGGGCATCCATCACCGCAACGAGTTGTTTGCGCTGGCGCTGGCGTGGAGCAGCCATCCCCAGCCTGCCGTTACAAGCGCGGACCCGGCAGCGCCCTGAACGCCGCCCTTCGATGCGCCCGGCACGCGGCCATGGCGATGCAGTGCCAGCCACCGGACCGCCAACAGCGCTGCCAGGGCGAAATCCCCCGGCTGGCACACGCCACCCAGGCTTCAGCCCGGCGCGAGAAGAAGCAAAGCGGAAAAAGCGGGAAACTTGCACGGTTCGGCATGGAAAATGGCTGAAGCGCAGGCAACGCTTGCGCAAGCAGCTATTAATTAAGTAGCGTTAAATCTGCC
>JAQGNK010000033.1 GCA_028291905.1 Polaromonas sp. | reverse complement strand
TTGCAGACCTGCGCATGCGTCCACAGCTCGAAATTCGGCCGGCCCAGGCAGGTCGGCCGCAGAAAAGCCTTGGCCGTGTTCCAGCGCCAGCCGTTTTTCTGGTTGACTTCAAAGTAGCCCACGCCTTCGTTGCTGCCCCGGTTGAAGTCCGGCGTCGGCGGAATGCCGGCCTGGCTGGCGGCCTCGGCGAAGGCATCGAGGATGTCCCAGCGCAGGCGCTGCTTTTCCACCCGCCACTCGCCGCCGGCGTTGCGGTGGCGCAGGATGCCCTGGTAGGGCTGGCCCTTGTCCTGCATCAGCTCGGGCGCGGTGCCGCGCGCGCCGTGCAGCGCGTCGGCGCCCTTGTAATGGTCTTCATGCAGCTTGAAACAGGGCAGGGCGTTGTCCCAGGTCCAGGCGCTGTCGCCGGTCAGCTCTGCCCACCGGTCGTAGTCGCGGGCCTGGCCGCGCATGTAGATCATGCCGTTGATGCTCGACGAGCCGCCCAGCGCCTTGCCGCGCGGATAGCGCAGCGTGCGGCCGTTCAGGCCCGCGTCGGGCTCGGTGTTGAACAGCCAGTCGGTGCGGGCATTGCCGATGCAGTAGAGGTAGCCGACCGGAATATGAATCCAGTGGTAGTCGTCCTTGCGGCCGGCCTCGATCAGCAGTACCCGCTTGGAGGCATCGGCGCTCAGCCGGTTGGCCAGCAGGCAGCCGGCCGTGCCCGCGCCGATGATGATGTAGTCGAAAACGTGGCTCTGATCTTGCATGGGGTGGGTTCTGGTTAAAGCGCGCCCGCCATTGTGGCAAAGCGCTGGCCTGGCGTGCAGGGGGATTACCCGTTTTGGGCAATCGCCCGCCGGCTTCTGAAATACGCCACTGTCGGGCTTGAACCGCTGTAGGACGGCCTTGACAGATCAACCGTGCCGGGATGCTTTATGTTTCCCGCAGTTACCATGGCATTTTTATACTCGGCACTTTTGCCTTTGTTCACTGCCCAGCCCGCCTTATCGATGCCCATGGATGACTCCTCGCCGCGAATTGAAATCAAGGACACGCCCGAAGGCCGGGTGGTGTACCTGCAAGGGTCGTGGACGGCAGCCAGCCTGACGAGGCCAGCCACGTGGACGGCGCTGACGGCGCAGCTTGCCGACCTGCGAAATCGAAGCAGGCCGGCGGCGACCGCTTCTGCGCCGGCCGCCAAAAACGCTGCCGGCGGCTGGAACCTGGCCAGCATTGAAAAACTTGACTACCTTGGCGCCCAGGTGTTGTGGAATGAATGGGCGCACCGCTGGCCGGCCCAGCTGCAGCTGGAGCCGGAGCAGCGCGAAATGCTGGAGACGGTTGAAAAATTCACCGCCCCGCTGCCGGTGCCGCGCAAATCACCTTGGTACGAGCCGCTGCTGATGCTGGGCGAGCGCCTGCTCGGGCTGATCGACCATGTCAAGGGCCTGCTGCGCCTGCTGGGCCAGCTGCTGCTGGACATCGGGCGTCTGCTGGCGCGCCCGCACCAGGGGCCGTGGCGTGATTTCTCGGGCCATCTCTACAGTTTCGGCGCGACCGCGCTGCCGATCACCGCGCTGGTGGGGTTTTTGATTGGCGTGGTGCTGGCGTATCTGATCTCGCAGCAGCTGCGCCAGTTCGGCGCCGATGCCTTCATCGTCAACATCCTGGGGATCTCGCTGATCCGCGAACTCGGGCCGGTGCTGGCGGCGATCCTGATCGCCGGGCGCAGCGGCTCGGCCATCACCGCGCAAATCGGCGTGATGCGGGTCACCGAGGAGCTCGACGCCATGCGCGTCATGGGCATTGCGCATGGTTTCCGGCTGGTCATGCCGCGCGCGCTGGCGCTGTGCGTGGTGATGCCGCTGATCAGCGTCTGGACCACCATCGCCGCCTTGGCCGGTGGCATGCTGGCGGCGATGTCGTCGATGGACATGACGCCCTCGTTTTTCATCAATGCGCTGCCACCGGCCGTCAATGTGGCCAACCTGACGCTGGCCAGCGCCAAGTCGGTGGTGTTCGGCCTGCTGATCGCGCTGGTCGGCTGCCACTTCGGCCTGCGCGTCGAGCCCAACACCGAAAGCCTGGGGCAGGGCACGACCGCTTCGGTGGTCACCTCGATCACGGTGGTGATCCTGGTGGATGCGCTGTTCGCGGTGCTGTTCAGGAACGTGGGCATCTAGATGAGCCCCCACGGTCGCTCACTGCGTGTAGCTTCCTGCCCCCCGAGGGGGCCGCTGCGCCTGCAGTCCGGCAAAGCCGGCCCTGAGGCCCTGGCTGGGGCTGGGGGGTACGCAGTCCCGAGTTCCTTGCTTCGTGTGGTTCACTGCGCTCCGAGGGGGCCGCTGCGCCTGCAGTCCGGCAAAGCCGGCCCTGCGGCCCTGGCTGGGGCTGGGGGGTACGCAGTCCCGAGTTCCTTGCTTCGTGTGGTTCGCTGCGCTCCGAGGGGGCCGCTGCGCCTGCAGTCCGGCAAAGCCGGTTCCGCGGCCCTGGCTGGTGGGGAGGGGGCGCCCCCCGCTTTGCTTGGTTCGCTGCCCTTCGAGGGGCTTACCTTGCTTCGGAAGTGCGCTTGGCGCTGTGGCCGTGGTTTTTCAAGGAGCAGGGCGAACAATGACTGACCCCGTGGTTCAAATCAGCAAGCTCTGGACGGTGTTCCAGAACGGCGACAAGGAAGCCGTCATCCACAAGGACCTCGACCTGACGGTCGAGCGCGGCGAGGTGATGTCGCTGGTCGGCGGCTCGGGCACTGGCAAGACGGTGCTGCTGCGCCAGATGCTGGGGCTGGAGACGCCGACGAAGGGCGAGATCACGGTGCTGGGCAAGCCGGCGGCTGAACTGGGCAAGCGCGGCGCGGCCAGCCGGGTCGGCATGCTGTTCCAGCAGGGCGCGCTGTTTTCGGCCTTCACCGTGCTGGAAAACATTGCCTTTCCGCTGCGCGAGCTTAAAAGCCTGCCCAGCGCGCTGATCCGCGAAGCCGCCATGGTCAAGCTGCAAATGGTCGGTCTTCCCGCCGATGCGGCCGACAAGATGCCGAGCGACCTGTCGGGCGGCATGATCAAGCGGGTGGCGCTGGCGCGGGCCCTCATCATGGACCCGCCGCTGCTGCTGCTGGACGAGCCGACCGCCGGGCTCGACCCGGACAGCTCGGACAGCTTTTGCGCCCTGCTGCGCTCGCTGCACCAGGGCATGGGGCTGACGGTGGTGATGGTGACGCACGACCTGGACACGATCTTCGAGCTGAGCACCCGGATTGCGGTGCTGGCGTCGCAGAAAGTCATCATCAACGACGCGCCGAAAAAAGTCATTGCCTTCGAGCATCCGTTCATTCGTGAATTTTTCCTGGGCGAGCGGGGCCAGCGCGCCATGGCGCTGCTGCACCACCCGGCCCAACCGATTTAGAGAAAGGTTTTCATTATGGAAAACAAAGCCCATGCGCTCATAGCCGGCGTGTTCGTGGTGGTCACCGCCGCCCTGCTGGCCCTGCTGGCGATCTGGCTCACGCGCGACAAGGTCGAGCGCAACCTGTATGAAATGAGCACCAGCGAGACCGTCTCGGGCCTGCAGCCGCAGGCGGCGGTGCGTTTTCGCGGCGTGCCGGTCGGCAAGGTCGAGCGCATCGGCTTTGATGCCAAGGTCAAGGGCAATGTGCTGATCGTGGTGTCCATCGACCAGGCCGCGCCCGTCACCGAGTCCACCTTCGCGGCGGTGGCCTCGCAAGGCGTCACCGGGCTGGGCTTCATCCAGCTCGATGACAACGGCAAGTCAACCAAGCGGCTCACCCCCAACGACGACGACCCGCCGCGCATTCCGCTGCAGCCGGGCGGGCTGGACAAGCTGCTCAGGCAAAGCGAGGTGATCTTCAACAAGGCCGAGCAGATCACCAACCGGCTCAACCAGGTGCTGTCCGAGGAAAACCAGCAGGCCGTCAACACCGCCGTCACCCAGCTGGCCGAGGCCGCCAGCAGCATCAACCGCGTCGCCAAGGGCCTGGAACCCACGGTGGCGACGCTGCCGGCGCTGTCCAAGGATGCGCAGGCCGCGCTGCAGTCGGTCAAGGGCGCGACCGATGAAGTGACCCTGACGGCGCGGCGCCTGAATGAAAAAGGCGGTCCGCTGGACAAGCTGAGCGAGGGCGGCGCGGCGCTGGCCGCCGGCGTGCAGACCTTCAGCGCGGCCACGCTGCCCAAGCTGGGCGAGGTGGCCGATGAAACCGCCCGAACCATGCGCCAGCTGCGCCGCACCGTGAGCGCGGTCGATGACAACCCGCAGGCGCTGATTTTTGGCAACGGCGCGCCGGTGCCCGGTCCGGGCGAGCCCGGTTTTTCCGCCAAGGGAGACAAATGATGACGACGACAATGCCTTCCTCAAACCTTTATGATGCTATGAAAAGCAGAGCTGCCTGCGCAGGCAGGTATTGCGCCAGAGCCGTGTCTGCCTTGACAGTCGGTGCCCTGGTGCTGCTGGCCGGCTGCGCCCTGACCGACAAGCCCAGCCGCGCCATGATGTACGACTTCGGCCCCGGCGCGCTGGCCACCGAGGCGGCTGCCGCGCCATCGGCAGGCGCTCCGGCCAAGCCAGCCGGCGCCTTGCGGCCGCTGGCGCTGACCGACGTCGCCACCTCGGGCGGCGCGCTGGAGAACCAGGCGGTGCTCTACCGCCTGAACTACACCGACGCCCAGCAGCTGCTGCCGTATTCAAAGGCGCGCTGGACCATGCCGCCGGCGCAGCTGGTGCGCCAGCGCCTGCGCGAGCGCCTGGGCCGCAACCGGGTGATGCTCGATGCCCGTGAAGGCGTGGCCTTGAACCGCACCCAAAACCCCAACCTGCAGACGCTGCGGCTGGAGCTGGAGGAATTCAGCCAGCTGTTCAGCGCGCCCGACGCCAGCGTCGGCCTGATCCGGCTGCATGTCACGCTGTCCGAAGTCACCCCGACCGGCGAGCGTCTGGTGGCCCAGCGCAGCCTGGCGGTGCAGCGCCCCGCACCCAGCGCTGATGCCGCCGGCGGCGTGCGCGCCTTGACGGCGGCGACCGATGCGGCGATCGACGAGCTGGACCAGTGGCTGCAGCAGGCGCCGGCCCGCTGAAGGGTTGATGAGGTGACGCCTGCCGTGGCAGATGTCCGCTTCATCTGTTTGCTATTAAAGTAATAGCTGATTGCGCAGGCAATGCATGCGCCAGAGCCTTGTTTGGCTTGAATTTCTAGAGCGCAATCGCCCTGACTTGCAACAGCTGCGGAGCGGCCATCAGTTTGCTGCAAAATAAATAGCTGCTTGCGCAAGCGCTGCCTGCGCTGGCGGCACTTTTCATGCTTAATCGCACAAGTTCACCGCTGCCCCGTGTTTTCCTTCCCCGCTGGGGGCCTGCCGGAATCCGCTCCGAGCCCGCCAGCGCCGGGCGGTGTTTGCCGGTCAGAGCGATTCCGCCCCAGTTGAACCTTGCAAGGGCTCGATCTGCCGGATCAGCCTTGCCGGTGTTCCCGCCGGGCGCCTGCCGCCAGCCGGGAAACGCGTAAAGCAGGGGCTGGGCCGCTACTTTGAAAAAAGCTTCAGCCGCGCAGCACCGGAAACAGCTTGCCCAGGCCGTCGGCCATCACCTCCACCGACAGCGCCGCCAGGATCAGCCCCATCAGCCGGGTCATGACATTGATGCCGGTCTTGCCCAGCACGCGGGCTATCGGGTCGGCCAGCGAAAAGCACAGCGCCGTCGCCAGGCCGATCACCATGCCGTAGGCCACCAGCATGCCGGTCTGGAACACCGTCTGGGCCTTTTCGGCATAGATCACCACGGTGGACATGCTGGCCGGGCCGGTCAAGAGCGGAATGGTCAGCGGCACCACCGCGATGCTGGCGCCCCTGGCCGCCTTTTCGGCGCCGTCCTCGAATTCATTGGTCTGCTGCTTGGCCTCGGCCGGCTGGGCGTTGAGCATGTTCATCGAGCTGATGAGCAGCAGCATGCCGCCGCCGACCTGAAAGCTCGCCAGCGAGATGCTGAAGAACTCCAGGATGCGCAGGCCCAGCAGCGCGCTGATGGCAATCACGACAAAGGCGCTGAACGATGCCACGGCAATCGTGCGCTGCTTTTGCGCCGCTGAAAAGCCCTGGGTGTAGTGGATGAAGAAGGGCACGATGGCCAGCGGATTGACGATGGCCAGCAGCGTGACGAGGGGTTTGAAGTCCATGAATCAATCTTTTGCAGCGTGAACGTAACGGCCCCTGCGGGGGTCAAGCCTTTTCAAGTCAGGGCCGCAGAACCGGCTTTGCCGGGCTGCAGGCGCAGCGGCCCCCTCGGGGGGCAGCGAACCACGCGCAGCGAGGAGCGTGGGGGCCATACTTCAGCGCCCGCCCGCCACGTCGAGCAGGCTGCCGGTGGTGTAGCTGGCGCCGTCGCCGAGCAGCCAGACAATCGCCTCGGCCACTTCGGCCGCGCTGCCGGCGCGCTGCATCGGCACCAAGGGCGCCATCTCGCGGGCGCGGTCGGGCAGGCCGCCCGAGGCATGGATCTCGGTCTCGATGATGCCCGGCCGCACCGCGTTGACGCGGATGCCCTCGGTCGCCACCTCCTTGGCCAGGCCGACGGTGAAGGTGTCGATGGCGCCCTTGGCGGCGGCATAGTCCGCGTACTGACCGGGCCCGCCCAGCTTGGCCGCGACGCTGGAGACATTGACGATGGCGCCGCCGCCGCCGCCATGGCGGGTGCTCATGCGCCGCACCGCCTCGCGGGCACACAGGAAGGAGCCGAAGACATTGATCCCGAACATGCGCTGCAGGCGCGCCAGCGTCATCTCATCGACCCGCGCCGTGCGGTCCACCACGCCGGCGTTGTTGACCAGCGCGCTCAAGCGGCCGAACTTGGCGTCGATCTTCTCGAACATCGCCACCACCTGCGCCTCGTCGGCCACGTCGGCCTGCACCGCCATGGCCTGGCCGCCAGCCTGGCGGATCTGGCGCACCACCTCGTCGGCCGCCAGGGAATTGGCGGTGTAGTTGACGGCGACCGCATAGCCGTGCCGTGCCGCCAGCAGTGCCGTGGCCGCGCCGATGCCGCGCGAGCCGCCCGTGATGAGTACCAC
This sequence comes from Polaromonas sp., assembly GCA_028291905.1. GTDB lineage: Bacteria > Pseudomonadota > Gammaproteobacteria > Burkholderiales > Burkholderiaceae_C > Polaromonas. The sequence goes on along the minus strand of JAQGNK010000033.1, from coordinate 1,728 downwards.
TTTGTCCAAGTCCGCTCTCCTGCAAAAAATGAAAAACCCGGTTAAAAACGGGACTGTGCCAAAGCACTGACTGTAATGACTTCCTGCAACCGGAGAAAAGATTTGAGCACTACCGTGGACTACTACTTCACGCCGCAAAGCCCCTGGGCCTATCTGGGCCATGAGCGCTTCGCACGCATCGCGGAGGCCGCCGGAGCGACGGTGCGGGTGCTGCCGATTGACCTGGGCGGCAAGGTGTTTCCGATCTCCGGCGGACTGCCGCTGGGCCAGCGCGCGCCGCAGCGCCAGGCCTACCGGCTGGTCGAACTCAGGCGCCATGCGGACTTCCTGAAGCTGCCGCTGCATGTCAAGCCCAGGTTCTTCCCGGTCTCGGGCGACGACGCCTCGCGCCTCATCATCGCCGTCGATCAGCACGACGGCACGGCGGCGGCCATGCGGATCAGCGGCGCGATCTTTAGCGCCGTGTGGGCCGAGGAGCGCCACATCGCCGATGAAAAGGTGCAGGCCGCACTGCTGGACGAATGCGGCCTGCCCGCCGAGCGGCTGGAGCAGTCCTTCAGCCAGTCGGTGCAGGAGCGCTACGAGGCCAACACCGAGAACGCCATCAAGGCCGGTATATTCGGGGCGCCCAGCTACCTGATCGAGGGCGAGCTGTTCTGGGGCCAGGACCGGCTCGATTTCGTCGAGCGCCGGCTCAGGGCGCAGGCCCTGCATCATCTGCTGGCCGACATCTAGCCACGCGCAGCATTTCAACAACATAGTTCAATCAACGGGAGCATCTGCACATGGGTCAATTCACCCCCCTCACCGCCGCCGACGGCTTCACCTTCTCTGCCTACGTGGCCCGGCCCGAAGGAACGCCGCGCGGCGCCATCGTGGTGCTGCAGGAAATCTTCGGCGTCAATTCCCACATCCAGGGCGTTGCCGACCGCTTCGCCGCCGAAGGCTACCTGGCCGTGGCGCCGGCCACCTTCGACCGGGTGAAAACCGGCGTTGACCTGGGCTACACCGACGACGACATGAAGGCCGGCTTCGAGCTCAAGACCGCCGTGGCCGCGCTGCCGGGCGCCGGCGTGCTGCAGGACATCCAGGCCGCCATCGGCCATGCCGCGCAGGCCAGCGGCGGCAAGGTCGGCATCATCGGCTTTTGCTGGGGCGGGCTGCTGGCCTGGAAATCGGCCTGCCTGCTGGACGGCCTGTCGGCTGCAGTGGCTTATTACGGCGGCGGCATCACGGCCGAGGAAGAAATCGCCCGCCAGCCCAAGTGCCCGGTCCTGGCCCACTTCGGCGACCAGGACCACTGGATTCCGCTCGAAGGCGTGGAAGCGTTCAAGAAGGCCCATCCCGAAGTCCAGGCGCATGTCTATGCCGCCAACCACGGCTTCAACTGCGATCAGCGCGGTTCGTACAACGCAGCGGCCGCCGCAGCGGCGCGTGAACGCAGCCTGGCCTTCCTGGCCGAACACCTGGCCTGATAGTCGCGCGACGCTGCAGTTTTTAGGGGTTTCAGGCCTCTAGTACAGGCGCTGCAAGCGCAGGCAGCTATTTTTTAGATAGCAATTGATCATCTGAAAGACCCTGTCCCCAGGGTCTTTTCTTGTCTACTCCTTCTTCCAGCGCGCCTCCATGAAGGCCAGCAGGGCTTTGAGGGCGGCGCTGTTCTGCCGGCGCTGGGTGTAGGCGGCATACAGCCACAGATCGTCCGGGCTGAATTCGGGCAGCACCTGC
>JAQGNK010000251.1 GCA_028291905.1 Polaromonas sp. | reverse complement strand
ATCCTGCGGCACAACGGCGTGGAAGTGGGCAAAAAGGACTACATCGGCAGCTATTGATCGAAGTCTGGCAGCGGGCGCCAGGCCGAGTGCCTGCGTTTTTATGCAACTGCCAGGCTCAAAGAGGAAGATTCATTACCGCAGAGGCGCAAAGCATGCAAAGTTGCGCAGAGACGATAAATGATTGATTTTTTGCGCTGTGGCCCTGAGCATGCTCTGCAATTCTGCTTTGAAGGTTCTTTGGCCTTTTGAAGTTGGTCAATACGGTTTTATAGCCAAATTGGCGTCTAGCGTAATGACAGCCTGCGCTGGCAGCTATTAAAAAAGTAGCAAATTTGAAAAAGCCGGATCAGGCCATGCGCCCCTTGTTGGCCACCACCTGGCAGCCGGCGATGCGCCATGAGCTGTCTTTTTGCTGCTGCAGGCTGTAGATGGCCAGCCAGTCCCTGCCTTGCGCATCCACCAGCTGCACCCGCTGGATCACCTGGCCCTGGCCATCTGCCTCGGGCCTGAGGAAGGCGCTGGAGGCCGGGCGGTACAGGGCGGGGTAGCTTGCGCGCACCAGCGCCATGAACCGGGCCGGCGTGCCGATGGCCTTGCGCACCTGCGGCGACGCGAATGAAAACGCCATGACGGCATCGTCACTGGCCAGCGCAGCCAGCTGGGCCTCGACCACGGCGCGCACCGATTGCTCATCGGCCGGCGCGAGCGGCGCCGCCTGCGCCAGCCCCGGCAGCAGCCAGGCGGCGGCAACGGCCAGCGCCAGCAGCCAGGCCAGGCGCGCGGCAAACACGGGCAGGAAGGTCAAGAAGGACAGGGAGTGCAAGGAGGAGGCAGGCAGGGCGGTTTTCATCATCGTCGCTTCCATGAGTTGCTGGGCGCGCAGAGCGGTCATCATGCCGCAAGCTGCCCTGCAGGTACGCACGGCTGCGCATGGCGGATGTGCAATGTGCTCCGGCATTGCGCCAGCGTCCTACCCCGCTTTCGGACGGCCGGGCCTGCCAGCGCGCCGCGCCAGTGCTACAGAGCAGCTCCAGCATCGCCGCTCCAGGCGCCGCCACCTCCCTGCCTTCTACTCACAAGCCAAGAATCCACATGGACAGCACCAGCAGCGCCGCATGGTATGCGCAACTCGCCAAGCCTTTCTTTGCCCCGCCGGCCTCGGTGTTCGGCCCGGTCTGGGCGGTGCTGTATGTGGTCATCCTGATCAGCTTCGGCTTCGTGCTGGTGCAGTATCTCCGGCGCCGCTTGCCGTTCGGGCTGCTGCTGCCGTTCATCCTGAACCTGGTCTTCAACGCGGCCTACACGCCGATCCAGTTCGGCCTGAAGAACAATCTGCTGGCCAGCGTCGATATCCTGCTGGTGCTGGGCACCCTGGCCTGGGCGCTGTTGGCCATCTGGCGGCGGGCGCGCTGGGTGGCGCTGGTCAATATTCCCTACCTGCTGTGGGTAGGGTTTGCCACGGTGCTGCAGCTCAGCATCACCTGGCTCAATCGCTGAATAGCGCAATACCGCACGCCACCAGCCAGCCACCAGCCAATCAGTCAAGCCACTATGAAAATCCGACCTTCCCACCTCATCGGCGCGTTGTCCGCCGTGACCGTGCTCGCCGTCGTCGCCACCACCGGCCATGCCGCCTGGCGCATCCGGCAGTCGGCAGCCCTGGCCGGAAAGAGCGAAGCGCTGCAGGCGACGCCGCCGGCGCCCACGGTGCGTTTGCTGATCGTGGGCGACAGCACGGGCGTCGGCACCGGCGCGTCGTCGGCGGCGCACAGCCTGGCCGGGCTGATCGCCCATGACCATCCGCGCCTGGCCATCGTCAACCGCGCCAGCGACGGCGCAAAATTCGCCGACATAACCCGCCAGCTTGACGGCAAGGACAGGTTCGACGCCATCCTGATCCTGGGTGGTGGCAATGACGTGATCCGCCTGACCGCCGCCGGCACGCTCAGGCAGGGCATTGCCGAAACGGCGCGGCTGGCCCGGGCGCAGGCCGGGCTGGTCATCCTCATGCCGTGCGGCAATGTCGGCAATGCGCCGTTTTTCTTCGCGCCGCTGTCCTGGCTGATGACGCGCCGCTCGCAAGCCCTGCACCGCATGGCGCGCCAGGCCGCCGCCAGCACTGGCGCCCTTTATGTAAGCCTGTACAAGGACCGGGCTGACGACCCGTTCGCCCAGCGGCCCGATGAGCTCAATGCGCCCGATGGTCTGCATCCCAGCGATGCGGGCTACCGGGTGTGGTACCGCGAACTCAACACCCAGGCAGGGCTGGGCCGCCGGCTGGCAGCGCTCAATCGCCGGGCGGCACTAAAATCCGGGGCTTGAAGTGGCCGGGCGGGCCGGCGCCGAGCAATCGCAAGGGCCGGCGCCCGCGCTGTTGTTGACCCCTCTTTTGTATTGGCAAGCGCATGTCCCTGCAGATCATTGAAGCCCAGACCGGCGAAGACCCGGTCGCCACCATTCTCATCATGCACGGCCTGGGCGCCGACGGCCGCGACTTCGTGCCGATTGCCGAGCAGCTCGACCTGTCCAGCGTCGGGCCGGTGCGCTTTTTGTTTCCCAGCGCGCCGCACCTGCCGGTGACCATCAACGGCGGCTACAGCATGCCCGCCTGGTACGACATCATGGGCGTTGACCTGGTCAGCCGCCAGGACGAGCCCGGCATGCGCCAGTCGCAGGCGGCCATGGAAGCCATCTTGGCCAATGAAAAGTCGCGCGGCATTCCTGCCAACCGCATCGTGGTGGCCGGTTTTTCGCAGGGCTGCGCGATGGCGCTGATGGCCGGCCTGCGCCACGGCGAGCGGCTGGCGGGCATTGCCGGCCTGTCGGGCTATTTGCCGCTGGCTGAGAAAACCGCCGCCGAGGCCAGCGCCGCCAACAAGGACGTGCCGATTTTCCTGGCCCACGGCACCCGTGACGGCGTGGTGGCGCTGCCTAGAGCCGAGGCCTCGCGCGACACGCTGGCCGGCCTGGGCTACCCGGTCGAGTGGCACGCTTACCCGATGGAGCACTCGGTCTGCCCAGCGGAAGTGGCCGACCTGGAAAAATGGCTGCTGCGGGTGCTGGCCTGAGCCTCCTGCGGTCTTGACGCGACGGCTTCGGCGCCTCTTCGCGGTGTTTCACCCCCAATGCCGGGGCGCCGGGGCGAAAGGTGGCTGGCGCGGCCAGCCGATGCCTGGCTATTTTCCGATAAAAAGAGCTTCCGGCGCATGCCGCACCTGCGCAAGCTGCTATTGATAAAGTAGCGCGCATCAGCCGGCCGAAAAGCGTTGGCGCCGGCCGGCGCCTGTTGCTTTCAAGCTCTACCATGGCGGCAAATGGCCCGCCACAGCGCGAACGAGTGGCCTGTGATAACTTCCACGCCAATTTCAAAGAATCTGAGGGATACCCCATGACCCAATTGCCGGCAGATGACGCCGCGATGATGCAAGAACGCCTGCGGGCGCTCACCTCCGAACAGCTCAAGGGCATGCGGCGGGGCATTGAAAAGGAAAGCCTGCGCGCCCAGCCCAGCGGTGCCCTGGCGCTGACGCCGCACCCGGCCAGCCTTGGCTCTGCGCTGACGCACCCCAGCATCACCACCGACTTCAGCGAGTCTCAGGTCGAGCTGGTCACCGGCGCGCATGCCAGCCCGGAGGCAGCGCTGGAGGAACTCACGCAACTGCACCAGTTCACCTACCACGCGCTGAAGGAAACCGGCGACGAGATGCTCTGGGTCTCCAGCATGCCCTGCGGCCTGCCGACCGACGAGACCATCCCGATAGCGCGCTTCGGCTCGTCCAACGTCGGCCGCGCCAAGAGCGTCTACCGCATGGGCCTGTCGCACCGCTACGGCCGGCGCATGCAGACGATCTCGGGCATTCACTACAACTGGTCGCTGCCTGGCGTGACCAGCGAGCAGTATTTCGGCCTGATCCGCAATTTCCGGCGCCATGCCTTTTTGCTGCTGTACCTGTTCGGCGCGTCGCCGGCGGTGTGCTCCAGCTTTGTCGCCGGGCGCCAGCATGCGCTGGAAAAACTGACCGACACCACGATGTACATGCCCCACGGCACCTCGCTGCGCATGGGTCGCCTGGGCTACCAGAGCGATGCGCAGGCTTCGCTGGCGGTGAGCTACAACAGCCTGGAGGGCTACGGCGCGTCGCTGCAGGATGCGCTGAGCCGGCCTTATCCGGCCTATGAAACCGTCGGCATCCGCAACCCCGGCGGCGACTACAACCAGCTCGCCACCACGCTCTTGCAGATCGAAAACGAGTTCTACGGCACGATCCGCCCCAAGCGGGTGATTCGCCAGGGCGAGCGGCCGCTGCATGCGCTGCGCGAGCGCGGCGTCGAATACATCGAGGTGCGGCTGATGGACCTGGACCCGTTCGAGCCGGTCGGCATCAACGCCCAGACGATGCGTTTCATCGATGTGTTCCTGCTGCACTGCCTGCTCTCAAGCAGCCCGCCCGACACCCCGGCCGAAATCGCCGAACTCAACCACAACCAGCACCAGACAGCGGCTTGCGGCCGCCAGCCAGGCGTCAAGCTCCAGCGCGCCGGCGAGGAGATTGGGCTGGCCGCCTGGGGCGCCGAGGTGCTGGCCGGCTGCGCGCCGATAGCCGCCGCGCTCGATGCGGCCCATGGCGGCGCGCAGTACAGCCAAGCGCTGGCTGCCGCGCACACCGGGCTGGCCGACGCCAGCACGCTGCCGTCGGCGCGGGTGCTGGCCGCGATGGCCGAGGACTTCGACAATTCCTTCGTGCAGTTCGCCAAAGCGCAGTCGCTGAAAACCCAGGCTGCACTGCAAGCGCTGCCCCTGAGCGACGAGCAGCTGGCGCGCTTCAACGAGCTGAGCCGGCAGTCGGTCGAGGCGCAGAAAAAGATCGAGGCGGGCGACAGCATGCTGTTCGAAGACTACCGCAAGCAGTACGTGTCGCCGGCGCATCTGCAGGTGCGGGTGCGCGAAGCGGTGCACGGCTGAGCAGATTTTGTAACTACGCAGGTCGCCACGGCACATGAATGCGTTTGACTCCTTCCCCCGCTATGGGAAGGAGCCATTCGGGGAGGCTGAGTAATCACCAGATTTCAAGCCAAATAGCCCTGATGCGCAAGCACCACCTGCGCAACCAGCTATTAAAAAAGTAGCAGATTGAAGCAGACGCTCAGGGCTTTGCACCGTTCAGGTAAGGCTTCAGGCAGGCATAGGCCATGCTGTGGAACGGCGTGGCAATGCCGTGCCGGCGACC
>JAQGNK010000249.1 GCA_028291905.1 Polaromonas sp. | reverse complement strand
ACCTGCAGAACGGCCTGCTGGAGGCCGACTACATCGTGGTCGAGATGGCGAACCAGATCCTGGGCAAGGAGTGGCTGCCCGAGTATGTGGCACTGGCCAATCAGGGCGGCATCGAGCGGGTGCTGGTCTAGCCATGGCCACCGGCGCCTGCCCCCTGTGCGAAGCCGACGGCGGCCTGCTGGTCTTTCGCAATGATTCGCTGCGCATCATCCAGGCCAGCGAAGCAGGTTTCCCGGCGTTCTACCGAGTGGTCTGGAATCGGCATGTGGCTGAATTCTCCGACCTGTCGGCGGCTGAGCGCAACACCTGCATGAATGCCGTCGTGGCGGTCGAGCAGGTGCTGCACAGCGAACTGCAGCCAGCCAAGGTCAACCTGGCCGCGCTGGGCAACCTGGTGCCGCACCTGCACTGGCATGTGATTGCCCGCTTCGAGTGGGACAGCCACTTTCCGGCACCGGTCTGGGCTGGGGCGCAGCGTGCGGTGGAGGATGAAAAAGTCGCCGCCGTGGCCTTGCGCTGCCTGGACATCAACCGGCGCATCGCCGAAAAAATGGCGCCTTGAGGCGCCGCCCTTCAACTTTTCAAAAGCGAGGCATTTCATGGCAGGTCTTCAAGCCGGGTCGCCGACCCCCACGGCGCTGACGGTTCACAGCCAGTCGCGCATCCTCGAAATCGCCTTTTCAGACGGCGCCGCGTTCAGGATTCCGTTTGAGCTGATGCGCATCTATTCGCCTTCGGCCGAAGTGCAGGGCCACGGGCCGGGGCAGGAAATTCTGCAGACCGGCAAGCGCGAGGTCGATGTGGTCGCGATGGAGCCGATTGGAAACTATGCGGTCAAGCCGATATTTTCCGATGGCCATGAAAGCGGCCTCTATACCTGGGACTATCTCTACCATCTGGGCGCAGACCAGAGCCAGCTGTGGGACGACTACCAGCGCCAGCTCCAGGCGGCCGGCGCCGAGCGGGACGCGCCCATGGTGGTGGCGGGCGGGCATGGCTGCAGCAGCCACTGACCGGCTTTTACGTCCTGCCGGCTTATTGACGGCCCATCCGCTGATCGGGTTTTCCGTTTCCGGCAATGTCCTGAACCAGCGCAGGGTTGCTGGCTTCAGTTGGCGCTTTGCCTCTTAGCATTCAATCTATGACTACTACCCATTTTGGTTTTGAATCGGTCGATGAGCAGGACAAGGCGCGCCGGGTGCGCAGCGTGTTCGATTCGGTGGCGCCCAAGTATGACGTGATGAATGACCTGATGTCGATGGGCCTGCACCGCGCCTGGAAGGCCTACACCGTGCTGGTCGCCAACGTCAAGGCAGGCCAGCAAGTGCTGGACATTGCCGGCGGCACCGGCGACCTGGCGCTGGCTTTCGCGCCCAAGGTGGGCGCCACTGGCCGCGTGGTGCACACCGACATCAACGAAGCCATGCTCAGGGAAGGGCGCAACCGGCTGCTCGACGCCGGCGTATTTTTGCCGACGCTGGTGTGCGACGCCGAAAAACTGCCTTTTCCAGATGCCACCTTTGACGTGGTCACGGTGGCGTTCGGCCTGCGCAACATGACGCACAAGGACATGGCCCTGCGCGAGATGAACCGGGTGCTTCGGCCTGGCAGCAAACTGCTGGTGCTGGAGTTTTCAAAGGTGGCCAAGCCGCTGGAAAAAATCTACGACTGGTATTCCTTCAAGGTCTTGCCGAAAATCGGCAAGCTGGTCGCCAATGACGATGCCAGCTACCAGTACTTGGCCGAGTCCATCCGCATGCATCCAAGCCAGGAGGAACTCAAAGTCCTCATGAAAAATAGTGGTTTTGGTCATGTGGATTACCACAACATGTCTGGCGGGGTAGTGGCATTGCATGTTGGAATCAAGTGCTGACGGGACTTGCGCCTTCATGCCGCGAGCAGTTTGGTTCCAGTTTGAAATTCATATGATGAAGGAGACGATGATGAAAATTTGGCAGTTTATTTTTTCCGCAGTGCTTGCGGTAACCCTTGTTTTGTCCGGCACGGCTGCCGATGCCAAGCGCATGGGCGGTGGCGGCTCTGTCGGCAAGCAGTCATCCAATGTGACGCAGCGCCAAGCACCGGCAAACAGTGCGACCAGCACCCCGCCGGCGGCGGGCGCAGCGGCAGCGGCGCCCAAGAAACCATGGGGTGCGATGCTCGGCGGCCTGGCCGCTGGCCTGGGACTGGCATGGCTGGCTTCATCGCTGGGCCTGGGCGGCGCCTTTGGCCAGATCATCATGTTCGCCCTGCTGGCGCTGGTGGTCATGGTGGCGGTTGGCTTCATCATGCGCAAGCTCAAGGGCGGCGCGGCCAATGCGCCGGGCGCGACGCGAGCGCAGACGCCGTTCGCCTTCCAGGGCGCCGCTAATGCTGGAAATGCCGGGACCACGGCCACATCCCGCAGCTACAGTCCTTCGAATGTGGGCAACGACGCCTCGGCGCGCCCTTGGGAGCGCAGCACGACAGCGTTTGACAGCACTGCCGCTGCTGGCGGCTCGATGATCGGTTCCGGTTTGAGCGGCGCGCAGTCGTGGGGCGTGCCAGCAGGCTTCGATGCCGAGGGTTTTCTCAAGGCCTGCAAGGCCAATTTCGTGACGCTGCAAGACGCCTGGGACCGCTCCGACATCCAGAACCTGCGCGCCATGATGACCGACGACATGCTTGAGCAGATCAAGATGCAGCTGGCGGACCGCGAAACCCACACCGGCGGTGTGCCCAACAAGACGGAAGTCGTCATGCTCAACGCCCAGCTGCTGGGCATTGAGGAAATGAGCGACGTGTACATGGCCAGCGTCGAGTTCTCCGGCATGATCAAGGAAGACGCCTCAGCCGGCGCCAGCCCGTTCCGCGAAGTCTGGAACATGACCAAGCCCCGCAGTGGCGGCAGTGGCTGGCTGGTCGCCGGCGTGCAAGCGCTGCAGTGAACCAGTGCTAAAAAACCAATAAGCGGCTGAAGGCCAAGCAAAAGGCATTCGGTCCAGCTGGCCTTTTATCCTGCAAAATCGGGGACGTATGAATAACACGTCCCCTTTTTCTTTTCTGCAATCCATTGCCACCCGTTTTCAGCCGCCTGCCTGGGTGGTGGATGAAGGGCAGCAGCGGCTGGTGCTTTTTCTCAATCATGTGCTGCTGCAGGAAAAACAGGCGCAGGAGCGGCTTTTAAAGCAAAAAGGCCGTGTGGTGCATGCAAGATGGGCGCTGTTTGCTATTGATTTAATAGTAACTCCGGCCGGCCTGGTGGACCGGGCACCTTCTGGCAACAAACCTGATCTTGTGCTGTCAATCGCCCCCGAATCGCCGCTGGCAGTGGTGCAGTCGGCGCTGGTGGGGAAGGCGCCCCCGGTCAAGATTGAAGGCGACGTGCAGCTGGCCGCAGACATTGGATGGCTGGCCGAAAACCTGCGCTGGGATGTGGAGGAGGACCTGTCCCGCCTGATCGGCGATGCACCAGCCCATGCGATAGCCGAGGCTGGCCGGCGGATAGCGGCAGGCCTGAAGAAATTCCTCTCCAACAACCCGCTGGCTGCAACGGCGCAGCATGCGGCTTCTTCAGCTTCGGCGGATGCCAGTGCCGCACCTTCGCCAGCGGCAGCACGAAGTCCGGCCTTCATTCCGCCAGTCGCCCCGGCCCCCCAGGCCAGTGCGACCCCTGCAGGTGCCAGCCAGGAAGCAGTCCCTGACTTCACCACGGCCATGCCAGGCCAGGCAGGCGCTGTGCCGCCCGCTCAAAAGCAAGCAGATGACGGGCCAGGCGTGGGGATGCCGCCCAAGGCCGCTGCATGAGCCGGATTTTCCGGGGCGTTTTCATTGTCTGGACCGTGTTGCGCTTCGGTCTGGATGAGCTGGTGCTTTCCAGCTTCGAGCGGCCGTGGATTCGTGTTTTAACCCGCGTTGTGTCGGTCGGGCGCAACCTCAAGGCGCCCCGAGGCGAGCGTCTTAGGTTGGCGCTTGAGCGCCTGGGGCCGATTTTCGTCAAGTTCGGCCAGCTCCTGTCCACCCGCCGCGACCTGCTGCCTCCCGACATTGCCGATGAACTGGCGCGGCTGCAGGACCGAGTGCCGCCATTTCCGTCTGCCGTGGCGGTGGCCATCATTGAAAAATCCTTCGGCAAGCCACTGGACCGGATTTTTGAGAGCTTTGAGCAGACCCCGGTGGCCAGCGCCTCGATTGCCCAGGTCCACTTTGCGACCTTGCCCGGCGGCAAGGAGGTGGCGGTCAAGGTGCTGCGCCCCAACATGGGCGGGGCTTTCAAAAAAGACCTCGCGCTGATGCGGTTGATGGCCGGCTGGGTCGAGCGCGCCTCAAGCGACGGCAAGCGGCTCAGGCCGCGCGAGGTGGTGGCGGAGTTCGACAAATACCTGCATGATGAACTTGATCTGCTGCGCGAAGCCTCGAATGCAGCGCAACTGCGCCGCAACATGCAAAGCCTCAACCTGGTGATGATTCCCGAGATGTACTGGGACTACTGCATGCCCGATGTCATGGTCATGGAGCGCATGCACGGCGTGCCGATCGGCCAGACCCAGCGCCTGCGTGATGCTGGCGTGGACATGAGGAAACTGGCGACCGACGGTGTCACCATTTTTTTTACCCAGGTGTTTCGCGACGGATTTTTTCACGCCGACATGCATCCCGGCAACATCCAGGTCAGTCTGGCGCCGGCCACCTTTGGCCGCTATATTTCGCTCGATTTCGGGATTGTCGGTACTCTGACCGAGGTGGACAAGGAATACCTGGCACAAAACTTCAGCGCCTTTTTCCAGCGCGACTACAAGCGGGTCGCCGAGCTGCATATTGAGTCGGGCTGGGTGCCGCCAGCCACCCGGGTTGATGAACTGGAGTCCGCCATTCGCGCCTGTTGCGAGCCGATGTTCGACCGACCGCTGAAGGAGCTTTCCCTGGGGCTGGTGCTGATGCGGCTGTTTCAGACCTCACGCCGCTTTCAGGTCGAGATTCAGCCGCAACTGGTGCTGCTGCAAAAGACGCTGCTCAATATCGAAGGCCTGGGGCGCGACCTGGACCCGGACCTGGACCTCTGGAAGACCGCCAAGCCTTTTCTGGAGCGCTGGATGCTGGAGCAGGTCGGCCCTGAAAAACTGCTGGCTCAGCTCAAGGCGGAGGCGCCAACCTATGCCAAGCTGCTGCCGATGCTGCCGCGCCTGCTGGCACAGTACCTGAAAGCCGAGCCAGCCGTCAGCCGCAGCGAGGTCAGGGAATTGCTGGCGGAGCAAAAACGCACCAACAAGCTGCTCCAGAGCCTGATCTATGGTGGCCTGGGCTTTGTTTTGGGACTGATCTTCATGCAGGCCGTGCTGCGTATCCGGCTGTTTTGAGGCTTGCAGCCCCTGGCTGCGTGCCTTGCAGCGCTCTCAGGGCTACCTGGGGCAAGCCCTATAATTAAAGGCTTTGCGCCACCTGGCCTCTGCGGGCGGACAACTCTTCGGAACGATTTCAAGCACATGCCAATCTACGCCTACAAATGTGAATCCTGTGGATTTGCCAAGGACGTCCTGCAGAAGATGTCTGATGTGCCCTTGGCGGTATGTCCGCAGTGCGGCGCCTCCAGCTTTAAAAAGCAGTTGACGGCCGCTGGCTTTCAACTCAAGGGTTCTGGCTGGTATGTCACTGATTTTCGGGGCGGCAACAATGGCGCGCCGGCTTCAAAGCCTGCGGAAGCCCAGCCATCCACCGCTGAGGCCGCAGGCAGCAAATCGGCCGACACTGCCACGGCGCCCGCTGCTGGCCCTGCTGCCGCCAGCCCTGCGCCTGCGGCTGCGTCCGCCAAGCCATCAAGCAATAACGCCAGCGGCAGCGACACTTCATACAAATCTTCATGATGAGCTCGCTTCGCCGGTGTTTGCTGGCCGGCCTTCTGGTGCTGGTGCCTCTGGTTATCACGCTGGCGGTGCTTGACTGGATTGTCACGACCCTTGACCAGACCCTCTTGATCCTGCCGACTGCCTGGCACCCGGACAGGTTGCTGGGTTTTCACCTGCCAGGCTTCGGCGTGCTGCTGACTCTTGGAATTGTGCTGTTGATGGGCGCGCTGGCGAGCAATTTCCTAGGTAAGAAGCTGCTGATGCTCGGCAACAGCTTGCTGCGGCGGATTCCGATTGTCAGGTCGATTTATTCAAGCGTGAAGCAGGTGTCGGACACGCTGTTCTCCGAAAATGGAAATGCTTTTCGCAAGGCCTTGCTGGTGCAGTGGCCGCGTGAGGGCGTCTGGACAATCGGATTTTTGACCGGGCTGCCTGGCGGCGATGTGGTGAACCACCTGCCGGGCGACTACCTGAGCGTCTATATCCCGACTACTCCAAATCCCACTGGCGGCTATTTCATCATGCTAAGGAAAGCCGAATGCATCGAGCTGAAGATGAGTGTTGACGAAGCGCTCACTTACGTGATCTCCATGGGCGTTGTGGTTCCTGCAACCCGTCCCGCTCCACCGCTGAACCCTCCCCTGTAAATGGCGCAGCAGCGCTGACAATACGAGTATTTTTTATGGCTATCGCTGATACACAAATCGCTCCGATGCGTTCAACCTATTGCGGTCTGGTGACCGAAAACTTGCTGGACCAGAGCGTCAGCCTGTGCGGCTGGGTCAATCGCCGGCGCGACCATGGCGGCGTTATTTTCATTGACCTGCGCGACCGCGAAGGCTATGTGCAGGTGGTTTGCGACCCGGATCGCGCCGACATGTTCAAGACCGCCGAGGACGTGCGCAACGAGTTCTGCGTTCAGGTCAAAGGCATAGTTCGTGCCCGGCCTGAAGGCACCACCAATGAAAGCTTGAAGAGCGGCAGGGTCGAGGTGCTGTGCCATGAACTGATCGTGCTCAACCCGAGCGTCACGCCACCGTTCCAGCTCGATGACGACAACCTTTCCGAAACAACGCGTCTGACGCACCGGGTGCTGGATCTACGCCGCCCGTACATGCAGAACAACCTGATGCTGCGCTACCGCGTGGCCATGGAAACACGCAAGTTTCTCGATTCCAATGGTTTCATTGACATTGAAACGCCGATGCTGACCAAAAGCACGCCTGAAGGCGCGCGTGATTACCTGGTGCCCAGCCGCGTCAATGAAGGCATGTTTTTTGCCTTGCCGCAAAGCCCGCAGCTTTTCAAGCAGTTGCTGATGGTCGCAGGCTTTGACCGCTACTACCAGATCACCAAGTGCTTCCGCGACGAAGACCTGCGCGCCGACCGCCAGCCTGAATTCACCCAGATTGATATTGAAACTTCGTTCATGGGCGAGCAGGAAATCCGCGACATGTTCCAAGGCATGATCAGCAATATTTTCAAGACGGTGTTGAACACCGACCTGGGCGAGTTCCCGGTCATGTCTTATGCTGATGCCATGCATCGCTATGGCTCGGACAAGCCTGACTTGCGCATCAGCCTGGAATTCACCGAGTTGACCGATGTGATGGCTGATGTGGACTTCAAGGTGTTCAGTGCGCCAGCCACCACGGCTGGCGGTCGGGTGGTGGCCTTGCGCGTGCCGGGCGGCGCTGAGATCACACGGAGCGAAATCGATGCCTATACCGAGTTTGTCAAAATCTATGGCGCCAAGGGCTTGGCCTGGATCAAGGTCAACGATGCCAGCAAGGGCCGTGAAGGCTTGCAAAGTCCCATCGTCAAAAACATTCACGATGCGGCGATTGCGGAAATCCTCAAGCGCACTGGTGCCCACAATGGCGACATCATTTTCTTTGGCGCCGACAAGGCCAAGGTGGTCAACGACAGCATTGGCGCCTTGCGGTTAAAAGTCGGCCACAGTGCATTCGGCAAGAAATCCGGCTTGTTCATCAAGGGCTGGAAGCCGTTGTGGGTGGTTGATTTTCCGATGTTCGAGTACGACGAGGAGGGCAAGCGCTGGAGCGCGGTCCATCACCCCTTCACTGCGCCTAAGGATGGCCATGAAGACTGGATGGACACCGACCCTGGGCGTTGCATTGCCAAAGCCTACGACATGGTGCTCAATGGCTGGGAATTGGGTGGCGGCTCCGTCCGTATTCATCGTGCCGATTTACAGAGCAATGTGTTTGATGCCTTGAACATTGGCCCGGTAGAAGCCCAGATGAAGTTTGGTTTCCTGCTTGATGCCTTGCAGTATGGTGCGCCACAACACGGTGGTCTGGCCTTTGGACTGGACAGGATCGTCACCATGATGACGGGTGCCGAATCAATCCGCGATGTCATTGCATTCCCCAAGACGCAACGTGCCCAGGATTTGCTGACCCATG
>JAQGNK010000030.1 GCA_028291905.1 Polaromonas sp. | reverse complement strand
GATGAACCTGGACCTGCGCTCCCAGCTTCAAAACAGCGAGATTGCCGTCATCATCAGAAACCGCGCGGTTTCTCAAGAGGCCACGCGCATGATCGAGCCGTCGTTGGCCAGCGGCGCTTACCATGTGCAGTTGGTCAATGGCCAACTGGTGTGGCGGGCGCCACAAGGCTTGGCACTTAGGGACTCCACCACAGAGCCGGATGTCAGCATGCCTATGAAGCTGCTGCTCAATTTGATCGGGCCATTGGCCCCTGAAGAAATGCTTTGATTTCAACAGTTGAAAAATAAGGATTCTGCAGTCCGCGCTGGGTGCAATCTGTGGCCGAGCTACCCTGGCAATACTCTAGCAATGGTTAACCTCAGCGCCCACAAAGCATGCTGGTTTGAGAGTGGCTATTGAGCACGTTGTCGCGGCTGTTGTTTCTGCCCCCGGACTTAGAAACCTAATTAGAAGGCCTTCGTCAAGCCCAAAGCACAGGGCTGTACCGCCCAGGTGCGCTACCTTGCAAAGCTTGGCAGCACCGAACCCGAGCACTACCTTCACAGTCGCCACTGCCGTTATTGGCAGCCAGCGCAGCTGGGGTAATGTCGCTGTAGCGCGCACCAACTGCTCGTCAACAAACAATTTTTATTGCGAAATACGGTTCTAGCGCACGAAATGGCTGCTCAACCAGCTATCAATTAAATAGCATCGAGTCACTGCTTGAAAGTCCGTGATGGTCAGCCTGGGCAGCGTTGCCCTTGTGCCTGAGGCGCTAGCAGGCAAGGCACTCGATCCTGACCCAGGCTCCGGCCATGAGCATTTCGATAGGATCAGCAAAGCGTCTTGATGAGTTAAAACTCCCGGCCTTGAATTCTCTGAACATTCTCCAGAGTGGTGAGCGCCTTTTTTTGTTGATGTCCCCCGCCAAGAGTATTTAAAAACCAATCTGTGTATTTTTTGGGAAAACAGCTTTTTCCAAATCAACACATCAAGCCAAAAGGTAAGCAATCACCTTAAACTGTATCAATTAATAAAAACTATTTTGTTTCAAACTGAAGTTTTCTAGATATGACGATTGATGCAACTGATCGGGCATCGGTGTAGAGCAAGGCCCAAAGCCAGCAACTGCTTCGCCAAAGTATTTTTGTGTGTTTTCCGCCGTGAGCTTATTGATGAAACTCTTTGCCTTGCTTAGCCGTCTGCCGCGGTGTTTGGTCGTCTCAGAAGTTTTTGCGCCGCCAGCTGATGCAGGACTAGTAGCTCGTGCCCCAATGCTTGCCGAACAATCTCCTGACATGGTGGGCAGAAAGAAAAATGCAGCGCACAGGCAAGGGTTGATGAACTTGCGACGCTGGGTAGGGTTAGCGCTGGCCTTGGCGATTTTAGTTGTGTTGACTCCGGTGCAGGCGCAGGGGGTACAGCGCTACATGCTTAACCCTTCGTTTGAAGAGGTAACGCCACCGCTGAGTGGAGGGCCTTGCTATGCATTCACCTCGTCTGATTCAGTGCCGGGCTGGTCCAGTAATGATACGGGCGGCGGCGGCGGCGGCGATTGCACCGGGCAGTCCAGTGGTGTAAATGCGATTGAAATATGGCGGAATAACTTTAACGGCGTACAGGCATTTGCAGGGATTCAGCATGCTGAACTCAATGCGAACAGTCCGTCCCGCCTGTCCCAGACCATTTGCATGAAAACAGGCGATACGGTGACTTGGGCCTACTCACATCGCGGTCGGAGCAGTAGCACCATTGCCGATGTAGCGGAGTTTTCGGTTGGTGGTCCCAGCAATATAGTCAATACCGCACGCACTACCAGCACCGGCGCCACGACGAGCACCTGCAGCAACACCGGTTCAATCACCAACGCCAGCTGCTCCAGGAGCACTGTGTCGAATTGGGGGCGCCATACAGGCACATTTACGTGGCAAGGAGGCAATGGCAACCAGGATATAGGTTTCGCAGCGGTCAGCACCGCTGGGGGAAACCTGACTGTCGGTAACTTCTTGGACGATGTTCAGTTCACTGTCAAGCCGATGGTTGAATTCCCCAGTGCTACGCTGACTTTCGCTGAAAGCGCGGGCACAGTCAACTTTCAGCTGCGGGTCGCCGGCCTTGTTCCGGCCGGCGGCATGGCGGTGCCTTTCACCATCACCGGCACTGCGACGAATGGAGGGGTGGACTACACCCTGCCCAGCACCTTTACTGTACCGGCCGGCGAATATGCGCTGGGCAGCCTAGTGAATGTTCCAGTGAGCTTGGTGAATGATTCCTTGCCAGAAGGCACCGAAACAGTAATTGTCACCATTGATCCTAGTGCAGCCGCTTCTCCGTATAGCCTGGGGTCCACAACCAGCTGCGGCGGCACTGCCATTGGCAGCGCCACTTTGTCAATCACGGACGACGATGTATCAGTCACGCTCAACAAAGCGCTGGTTCCCACGTCCAACACCGGCGTGTTCAATCTTTCAATCACTGGCGGCACGCCCGCTCCTGCCGGCGGCACCAATCCGGCCAACAACCAGGGCAACGGCGGCAGCACCGGCGCCGTCAAGGTCGCGCCCTCGTCCACCATCACCCTGGCCGAAACAGCCGGCACCAGTCCCAGTACCTCGCTTGCCAACTACACAACCGCGCTCAGCTGCGTCGATGCCAGCGCTGCCACTGTGACTGTCACCGGCAGCGGCACCAGCCGCACCATCACCACCCCGGCCCTGAGCGCTTCCGCAGCGGCGCGAACCATCACTTGCACCTACGTGAACCAGGCGCAGACGACCGTGACGGTCTCCAAGACCACCCAGGGCGGCGTGGGCGGGCCGTTCACCATCGCCGGCGCGGCGCCCAACGCCAACGGCTTTGCCAGCCAGGGCCTGACCACCACGGTGGCCGGCACGCCCGTCAGCGGCGCTGCGCAGACTCTCACCACCCCCGGCGCCGTAACCGATATTCAGGAAAGCGCCCCTGTCGCGGGCTACACGCTCAGCAGCATCACCTGCACCGGGCTGGGCGCCGGCGGCACGGCAACGACGAACCTGACGGGCGCCACAGTCGGCACCATACCGGCGCGCTCGGTGCGCCTGGACGCGGCCGCGACCGCATCGGGGGGCAGCATTGCCTGCGCCTTCGTTAACCAAAGACCGACGACCGTAACGGTCTCCAAAACCACGCAAGGCGGCGTGGGCGGGCCGTTCACCATCGCCGGCGCGGCGCCCAACGCCAACGGCTTTGCCAGCCAGGGCCTGACCACCACGGTCGCCGGCACGCCCGTCAGCGGCGCCGCGCAGACCCTCACCATCCCTGGCGCGGTCACCGACATTCAGGAAAGCGCCCTGGTTGCCGGCTATACGCTCAGCAGCATCACCTGCACCGGGCTGGGCAGCAGCGGCACGGCAACGACGAACCTGACGGGTGCCACAGTCGGCACCATACCGGCGCGCTCGGTGCGCCTGGACGCGGCCGCGACCGCATCGGGAAGCAGCATTGCTTGCGCCTTTGTCAATGCAATGACGACCACGACGATTCAACTCTCCAAAGCGCTGGCAGGCGACCGCATGGCGGTGGGCGACCAATTCAGTGTCGCGATTCGCACCGGTGGCGTGTCGGGCACCGTGGTCAGCAGCGCCACCAACGCCACCACCACCGGCACCTATGCGACTGTCACGGCGGGCAAAGGCACCACTGGCAGCTACAGCGCAACGGCCGGAACCACCTACACCCTCACCGAGGCCGCTGCAGGCGGTGCGGACCTTACCAATTACAGCGCCGCCATCAGTTGCACCGACGCCGCAGGCGTTCAGACCGGGCTGCCCTCGGGTGTGGCGTTCAATCCCGCCGTGGGCTACGCGATCACACCGGTGGCCGGGGCCGCGCTCAGTTGCACCATCACAAATACACCCATATTGGTTCATCCGACAACGGCGCCAGTGATCAGTTGCTCAAGCGACGGCAATATTTTCAATACCGCCTATAACGGCAACCCTGCGGGGCCGGCAAAAACCTCGGGGCTGGACAATATATGGGAGCGCGGCGCGACATTCGGCGCCACGCAGCCATCGAGCTGGACCTTGGCTAACGTGGCAACCACCAACCCTGGGTGGAGCGCCTATGACGCTTTCCCGGCTTCACGCTTTATTGCGCATCAGGCCAACACCGATCACAACATTCTTGGAAGTGTTGACTTGTGGTATCGCTACGTCTTCACCATGAATTCAAACGTGGTGCTGTCTAGTTTTCGGCTCTCGATGGATTTTTACGCAGACAACAGCGTCGAGGCCATCTATGTCAACGGTGTGCTTCAAACCGTTGCAGGCGTGCCTGACAGCAACCCTTACAACGCGCTGCACTACAACACGGGCAATGCGCTTTCCGCCAGCCTGGCCAGCAACTGGCAGGCAGGAACCAATACGATTCTGGTCCGGGTCAGCAGTGGGCCGCCAGCGCTCGGCTTTATGGCCAAAAACACCGTATCCGCGCTGTGCCAGCCCCAGGTGCGGCTGCAAAAAGCGCTGGGCGGCTTGGGCCGTGCGGCTGCGGCGGACCAGTTCACGGTGGATATTCGCACTGGTGGGGTGTCAGGCACGGTGGTCAACAGCACCACGAACTCGACGACGCTGGGTAGCGGCGCAACCGTCACGGCTGGCAGCGGCAACACAGGCGTCTATACCGGCGCCGCAGGCACCGCCTACACCTTGAACGAGACCATGGCGCCGGGCAGTGCGTCTACCTTGACCAATTACACCCGCGCCCTGAGTTGTACCAACACGGGCGGCTCCACCAGCGTCAGCGGCTTTGCCAGCTTGCCGCTCACCTTCACTCCGGTGAGCGGCGACAACGTGCTTTGCACAGTCACCAACACGCCGGCGGGCACAGCCATCACCGGCCGGGTTTTTCTGGACAACGGCATATCCAGCGGCACGGCCAATGACGGCCTGATCAATGGTGGTGAAGCGGGCCTGGCGGGCATCACCGTGCGCCTGACCAACTGCGCCGCCACGGTGCATGCCAGCGGCGTGACGGACGGCACCGGCGCCTACAGCCTTGCGGTGCTCAGCGGCACCGCCACGGGCGC
Source organism: Polaromonas sp. (assembly GCA_028291905.1). Taxonomy (GTDB): domain Bacteria; phylum Pseudomonadota; class Gammaproteobacteria; order Burkholderiales; family Burkholderiaceae_C; genus Polaromonas. The sequence continues at coordinate 864 of JAQGNK010000030.1, read as the reverse complement.
CGCGCTGTGTGTGGAGCAAACCAGCCAAGGCACGCGCATATCGACCGGCGCCTCGGTTGGCGGCACTGCGCTGCCTTCCGGGACTGCGACGCCTGTTGCATCCACCACTTACACCTATACCCGCACCAGCACACCCGACCGCATCGCCTTTACCTGGAACGGCACCGGGCACAGCAACCTGAACTTCGGCGATGTGGATACAGGCACGTTTGCCCCCAACGGTTCCAAATCAGGACTGTCCGATACCACCGTAAGTTATCCGCACACCTTCACCGCGGGCACGGGGGGCAGCGTGAGTTTTGCCATTTCAGCCACGACCTCGGCACCCACGCTGACAGGCTGGAGCGAAAAGATTTTTGCCGACCTCGGTTGCACCGGTACGCTGCAGGCGGGCGCGGCCCAGCTTTACCCGCCCGCTGTGGCGGGAACGGCGGTCACCTTCGGCCAGCAGGTATGCGTGATCATGCAGCAGTTCATCCCCGCCACGGCGCAGGCGGGCTACGGCAACGATGCTACGGTGCAGGCTAACTTCACCTATAGCAACGCGAATCCGGCGCTGCCGACGGCCGGCTACACGCTGCACGACATTACCAATGCGGGCAACGGTACGCTGGAGTTGAAGAAGGAAGTGCGCAACGTGACGCAGGGGGTGCTGACTTTCGGCATCAACAATCAAGCCAAGTCGGGCGAGACACTCGAGTACCGTATCAGCTACACCAACAACGCAGGAACGCCGATGAGCAACTTGCTGGTGAGCGACACGACGCCGGTCTACACGACCTTTGTTTCAAGCAGCGCGGGCACGACACCGACCACACTGACGGCTTGCACCAAAAACACGCCATCCAATCCATCTCCCGCATC
>JAQGNK010000221.1 GCA_028291905.1 Polaromonas sp. | reverse complement strand
ACTGCCAGGTATATGAATCGGCCTGCCGGATGAATGGCACTTTTCGGAAATCAAAGATAAATGGCTACAGCGCTTTATTTGTGTGCGCAAGCTGCTATTTTTAAAATAGCAAAATCGATGGTGCAATAGCTGGCATGCAAAGGGCCTGCGGTATGTGATTGAGTCAGCGAGCTACTCTGAATTTATGTCTGCTCATCCCTGCAAGACCGTTGGCAAAAACCGTTTCCTGAAATTTTTCAGCTCACCGTCACGGCAGCGCCGTCGCCGATAGCCGCGATCACCCCAATCTCATAGACCGTCTCGCCCGCCCCCCGCAGCATGGCGGCGCAGGCGCCAGCGCTGGCCGCGTCGATCACCACCACCATCCCGATGCCGTTGTTGAACGTGCGGTTCATCTCGATGTCGTCAATGCCGGCGGTTGCCTGCAGCCAGGCGAACAGCTCGGTCTGCGGCCAGCTGCCCTTGACCAGGTGCGCGGCGGTTCCTTCGGGCAGCACGCGGGGAATGTTCTCCAGCAGGCCGCCGCCGGTGATGTGGGCCAGCGCCTTGATCGGGTGGGCCGCCAGCGCGGCCAGCACGTTCTTCACATACAGGCGGGTCGGCTCCATCAGCGCCTGCTTGAACGGCTTGCCGTCCAGCGTGGCGGGCAGGCCTGCGCCGGCGCGCTCGATGCACTTGCGCACCAGGCTGAAGCCGTTGGAATGCACGCCGCTGGAGGCCAGGCCGAGCACCGCGTCGCCGGGCGCCACGTCCTTGCCGGTCAGGATTTTCGATTTTTCGACCGCGCCGACGGCAAAGCCGGCCAGGTCGTATTCGCCGGCCGGGTACATGCCGGGCATTTCAGCGGTTTCGCCGCCGATCAGCGCACAGCCGCTCAGCTCGCAGCCCTTGGCAATGCCGCCGATCACGCTGGCCGCCGTGTCCACGTCGAGCTTGCCGCAAGCGAAATAGTCGAGGAAGAACAGCGGCTCGGCGCCTTGCACCAGCACGTCGTTCACGCTCATGGCCACCAGGTCGATGCCCACGGTGTCGTGCATGTCCCATTCAAACGCGAGCTTGAGCTTGGTGCCCACGCCGTCGGTGCCGCTGACCAGCACCGGCTCCTTGTAGCGCTTGGGCACCTCGAACAAGGCGCCGAAGCCGCCGATGCCGGCCAGCACGCCTTCGCGCATGGTTTTCTTGGCCAGCGGCTTGATGCGTTCAACCAGGGCGTCGCCCGCGTCGATGTCAACGCCGGCGTCTTTGTAGGAAAGGGGAGAGGTGGTCATGGTGTCGGGCTTTTAATGGGCAATGGGCGCGCGGTGGGCGCTGGGGGTGGGCGGGGCTGCCGTCTGGAGCAGGCCGGCAAGCCTTTAGAATCCAGCCTGAGATTCTAAAGGCTACACCCGTGGCTCCCGCCGGCCGCTCCAGGCCGGCTTCCTCAAGGCTGCATGCAACTAAACTTCGACCCGAACCCGTACCCTCGCCTGGTGCCTGATGGCCGCGCTTGCACTGCGGGCGGCAGGGTTTCCGGGGGCGTGCCGAGGCCTTTCGCGGTGACCGCCGCGCTGCCGCTCGCGAGCCGGCGACTGCGCAGCAACTCTCTGCCCGGCCGGCTGTACCAAGGATGAACCCGCCATGACGACACCCATGAAACAACTCGCCCTGGACATCGGGCTGGCGTCCGACCCGACCTTTGTCAATTTCTTCGCCGGCCCGAATGAAGGGGTGGTCAGGCAACTGGCGCAGTGGGCGCAGACCCCCTTGCACTCCACCGTGCCGACCTACCTCTGGGGCGGCGAAGCCAGCGGCAAGACGCACCTGCTCAAGGCCATCGGCGAGAGCCTGCGCCATCAGGGCGCGTCCAGCGGCTGGATGGATGCGTCGATGCTGGAGCCGCCGCTGTTCAATGAATCCTGGTCGGCGGTGATCATGGACGACTGCCACCTGTACACGCCGCAGCAGCAGCGGATCGCCTTCAGCTGGTTCGTCAACGCCCTGAGCACTGAAGACAACCATCCGCGCTGGGTGCTGGCCGCCGGCAATGTGCCGCCCGCCGACCTGCCGCTGCGCGAAGACCTGCGGACCCGCCTGGGCTGGGGCCATGTGTTTGCCCTGCAGGCGCTGAGCGATGCGGAGCGGCGCGCCGTGGTCAGCCGCGAAGCCGATGCGCGGGGTTTTTCCCTGAGTGAAGAGGTGACCGATTTCATGCTGACCCGCTTTTCCCGCGACCTGGGCAGCCTGATGCAGCTGCTCGACAAGCTCGACAGCTATGCGCTGCAAACCCGCCGGGTCATCACGGTGTCGCTGCTGAAAACCATGCTGGAGACGGAATGAGCTTGCAGGCAAATGCTGAGGGAGCAGTGAAGGCCGCAAGTGGCCAGCGCAGGCTTGCGCTGTTCGACCTGGACCACACCCTGATCCCCATCGATTCGGACTATGAATGGGGCGAATTCACCATTGCCCTGGGCTGGTGCGACGCGACCGAATTCAAGCGCCGCAACAACGAGTTCTTCGAGCAGTACCGCGCCGGCACGCTCGACATCCATGATTACGTGCGTTTCGCCACCCAGGCGATCCGCGAGCAGGGTGCTACGAATTCAATAGCTGCCCGCACAGAATTCATGGGCGATGTGGTGCAAAAAGCCATCAAGCCCCAGGCGCTGGCGCTGGTCGAGGGTCACCGGGCTGCCGGCGACCAGCTCATCATCGTCACCGCCACCAACGAGTTCGTGACCCGGCCGATAGCCGATGCCTTCGGCGTGCAGGAGCTGATGGCCGTCGAGCTGGAGAGCGATGGGCAGGGCTGGCTGAGCGGGGCCATCAAGGGCACGCCCTCGGCACGCGAAGGCAAGGTCACGCGCATGGAACAATGGCTGGCCGCTCGAGGGCTGGCCTGGGGCGATGTGCACACCACCTTCTACACCGATTCCATGAACGACCTGGCGCTGCTTGAAATGGCCGATTGCCCGGTCGCCACCAACCCCGACCCGCGCCTGCGGGCCCTCGCCACGGAGCGCGGATGGCGCATACTTGACCTGTTTTAAGCGCCGGGAGACTTGCTGGCCGCCGGGCAACGGCGCGCTGTCCCGGCCAGGAAATCAGGCAGGAACCGCGCTGGCCGCCAGGCGCTTCCTCTGCAGAAAATAAATTTCATGATCAAAAAATTCATCGACAAG
>JAQGNK010000172.1 GCA_028291905.1 Polaromonas sp. | reverse complement strand
TGCCAACGCCCGAATCGACGACCGACACCCGCACATGACCCGGCGATTCCCGCAGGCTGACTGCCACCGTGGCGCCGGACGCGGAAAACTTGGCTGCATTCGACAGCAGGTTGACCATGACCTGGATCACCCGGTCCGCGTCTACCAGAACCTGCGCATCGGCAGAATCGGGCGCCAGCTCCAGCTTGACCTGGTACTGGTCGGCATAACTTTGCGTCGAGGCAACGGCCTGCTCGACCAGCGGCAGCAAGGGCTGGAGCACCAAGTGGTAGTCCATGCTGCGCGCTTCGATTTTCTCGACATCGAGCACATCGTTGACCAGGCGCACCAGGCGCTTGGCGCTCTTGAATGAAATATCCAGCAGTTCCTTGGCGCCCGGCGGCAACTCGCCGACAACGCCCGAATTGACCATCGAAAGCGCGCCATAAATGGCGGTCAGGGGCGTCCTGAGTTCATGGGAAGCCGTGGAGATGAACTCGCTTTTCATCCGCTCGACTTGCTTGCGCTCCGAAATATCATGCAAAAAAGCACTGAAAAACTGCAGCTTGCTGGTGTTGATCAGGCCGATCCGGACCTCTACCGGAAGCTCTCGTCCGTCCTTGGTCAGTACCAGCCGCTCCAGCTGGGTATTGATGAAACTAGCGGTGCCGGTGCTGGCGAAGTGCTTGAGCGCCTTGTCGATGCCCGGCCTGAAACGCTCGGGCACCAGCATGGCAAGCGGCCGGTCGAGTATTTCCTCGCGCTTCCAGCCGAACATTTCCTGCGCGTGCGAATTCCAGTCGGTGATCCGGCCCTCAAAACTAATGCCGACAAAGGCGCCTTGCGCCGTCTCGATGATCGTCTTGATCCGGTTTTCGCTGTCGCTCACCGATTCCAGGGCCTGTTGCAGCTCCAGAGTGCGATGCTCGACCCGGTTTTCAAGCGTGGCATTGAGTTCCTTCAGGGCCGATTCATTGCGCTGAAGGTTGAGGATCAAGGATTTGAGCGATCCGCTCAAGGTCTTGACCTCGGTGTAGGGCGCACGCATGGCATCGATCCTGACGGGCTGGCCCGCCTGAAGCGCCTGGGCCGATTGCGACAGCGCCTGCAGCGGCCGGGTAATGGCGCGGGCAGCCCAGAACCCGAGCAGCGAAAACAGCGACGCCACTGCGATTCCGATCCAGAACACCTGCATCTGGAGATGTTTGAGCGGCAAATAAGCCACTTCGGGGCTCTGGCGCACCAGCACTTTCCAGCCCATGCCTGGGTAGGTGCCATAGCCGTTGCCCTGGCTGACACCGACCAGGTAGTCCTTGCCGTCGGGCAACTGCTCTTCATAAAAACCACGGCTGCCCCGCTGCAGGGCCTGCAGGCTGCGCAGGTTCAGCGTCTGGCCCTGAAGGTCGGCCGGGCCGAGAAGAACTTGATCGGCAGATGACAGGATCAGCACCTCGACCTTTCGCTGCTTGTCCAGCGGCTCCATGATGGAGCGCTGGATATCCGAAGCCCACGCCCATGACAGATGGGCGCCCAGCACGCCCTGCGCCTGGCCATCGGCGCCCAAATATTCAAAGGCAAGGTCAACGAAGCGCAAGGGCTCATTGGTGGTGTTGGGAAGCAGCTTGGCCAGCAGCTTGGCTTCATGAACATCGCCGACATGGACAGCTTTCTTCGCGTTCTGAAACCAGGGCCTTGCAGAAACGTCCGCCTGGTCAAGCACGCCGCCGGTCGACACCAGCACGGTGCCCTGGTTGTCGGTGGCGCCTATCCAGGCGTAGTGCGGGTAGGTTCGCTGCAGTGCATCGAGCGCCCTGCGGTTTTCCGGCCCGCTGACCGGTTTTGCGTCCTGGCCCATGCGCTCGGCCATGAGCTGGACTTCACGGTAACGCTCGAACATCGCCCGGTCCAGGCGGTAGCTCATCTGGTAGGCCACCTCGGCCAGATTGGCGCCGATGCTCGACTTGGCCTGCTTGGTGAGGGTGACATCAATGACCACCAACAAAATTAGCGTCAGAAGAATCGACAGCAAGGAAAAGCACAGCGCCAGGTAAACCCCGAGGCTGTAGGAGCGCACGAGCTGGGGCGCCGGCATTGAATCAGTCACGGGCATGGTGAGGGTGCTTTATCAACTACAACCGAAAGATCACTGTGAAAGCACGTCTCTTGCCGCGCCAGATTGAGCCGTTGGGCCCGCCGGCTTCGCCCTATTCATAGGCCTCTTCAATGGCTGCCGTGGTCTGCAGGGCATGCTCCGCAATCTGCGCGGTCACCAGCGCCAGCGATGCCAGCGCGTAGGTGCCGCTGATCACGCCCTTGTAGGCTATTTCAGCAGCGACGGCCTCGCGGTCCAGCCCTTCGGTGGCGGCGACGATGCATTCCTCGATGCTGGCCAGCCCCACGTCGCTGTAGAGCGACTCACCTTCGTAGCTGACGCTGTACTCATACAGGTCCTGCTCCATCGGGTCGATGTGAAAACGAACAATCATGGCATTCCTTTTATTCAATCACTATTAAATTAATAGCTGCCAGCGCAGGTTCTCCCTGCGCCAGAGGCCGATTTCATCAAAAACCCGGCCGACAGCACCTGCTTATTCCTGCCACAGCCCCGATTGGCTTTTTTCAGGCGCGGCTTCCAGCCGGTGCAGCCGCAGCGCATTTTCCCTCACGGCGCCTGACGCGATCTTCAGCAGGTGATGGTGATGGGTGAACACCAGAACCTGGGTGCGGGCGGCAAACTTTTCCAGCGCCAAAAACATCTGCGCCGCCCGCTCGTCGTCTGCGGTCATGAACACGTCGTCGAGCACCAGCGGCATCATCCGGCCGGGCGTTTGCTGCAGCTCCAGCGCGGCCAGCCGCAATGCCAGGTACAACTGGTCGGCGGTGCCTTCGCTCAGGGCGGAAATGTCCATCGGCCCGCCCTTCGCCGGCTGGGCCAGCAGCACGGGCGTGTCGCTGTCGGCATCGACCAGGAGCCGGGCAAACCGCCCGCCGGTCATGAGCCGGAAATAGTCGCCCGCCAGCGCCACCACCGGGCCCTGGGCCTTTTCGCGGTGGCGCCGCAAGGCTTCGCCCAGCAGGGCTTCGGCCAGCTTGAGCTGCGCCCAGGGTCGCACGCCGGCGCGGTAGCGGGCAATCGCCGACTCCATTTCCTCCCGCGCCTGGGCCGCCTCGTCCGAGGTGTCCACCTGCGCCAGGGCTGCGCGCGCGGTCTGCTCCGCATCAATGGCGGCTTTTTCCTCGGCTTCAAGACGGTCGATGGCGCTGGCGCAGGCCTGCTTTTCCAGATCGACGGCCACGCTGTCCAGGCCGGCCAGCGCCTCGCGCAGGGCGCTGGCGCTTTTCGGCGAGGTACTGGCGAGCTGGTCCTTCAGGTCCTGCAGCCGCGCCATCACGGCGCGCCGCCGGTCCGAGCGGGTTTCCGCATCGGGCAGCGCATCGGCATGCTCCAGCCCGGCCAGCGCGACCAGTTCGCCAAGCGTCCTGTCAGCCTGCTGCAGCGCCTCCATCGCGCGCTGCCGGCGCCGCAGCGCGTCTGACTCGCTTCTAGCCAGGGCGGCCTGCAGCGCCACCGCCTCGCGCGACTGCGCCAGCCGCTGCACGAGGGCGTCGAGCCAGGCGTCCAGGTGCGCCCAGACCGGCTCCCGCAACAGCTCGCCCAGGGCGCTGGCTGAATCCACGGCGGCCGCCTCGCCGGCCTGCAGCGCCCTGAGCTGCTGGCACTGCGCGACATGCAGCCGGTAGTCAGCGGCCCAGCGCTGCAGCTCGGCCAGCCGCGCCTTGATAGTGTCGGCGCTGGCGCAGCTGCCCAGGTAGAGGCTGCGGCAGTCCTGGTCGAGCCTGCTCTGGCAGCCCCGCAGCCTGTCGGCCAGGTGTGCGGCCTGCGCCTGATCAGCCTCCAGTTCCTGAACCAGGCCGGCCATGTCGGCGCGGCGGCGCTGCATCGCTGCATGCGCCGCCACGCTGTCGCGGTCAGCCGCCGTGCCCTGGGCAATCAAGACATCGAGCGGCGGCAATGGCTGCGGCAGCAAGCGGCCCAGCGCCATCAGCGCGGCGACCAGGCCAGCGCTGGCGTCGCTGATTTGCCGTGCCAGCAAGGCGCGGGCAAGCCGGGCCTGCTCCAGCCGTTCATGCCGCTCCAGCGCCGCCTGCCGCAATGCCAGCCATTCACGCACGCCGGCGGCCGTGCCGGCGGGCAAGCCCAGGGCCGACAGCGCCCCGCGCCAGTTGTCATCGAGCCGGGCCAGCTGGCCAGCCTGGGCGGCCTGGCGGGCTTGCAGCGCTGCCAGCGCCTGCGTCATCTCGGTGATCCGCTGCCCGCATTCCGCGATTTCAGCAGCGCGCTGGGCGCCTTCACGTAGCAGGTCGGCCTGCCGGTCGGCCTGGGCCTGGGCCTGCTCGAACTGTTCGGGCAGGCCGGCCGGCGGTGCCGCCACGTCAAAGCCGCCAGCGGCGCTGGGGTGCGGATCGATGAACGCGGCGCGCAGCGCCTGCCAGCCGTGGTCCCTGGCCTGCCGGGCCTGGTGCAGGGTGTCAGCGCTCACGACTTCGCCGGTGGCGGCCAGCGCCCTGCCGCGCCGCTGCTGCACCGCCAGATCGTCCTGAAGCTGCTTTTGCGCGCTGCCTGCCAGCGCGGCCTGCCGCAGCAGTTCGCTGCGTTCGCGCTCGTAGGCATCGATCTCGGCGGCGGCCAGCCAGCGCGTCAGCACCAGCTGCCCGGCCGAGGCGAGGCCCAAGTCGCGCAGCAAGCCGCCCAGCCTGCGCTGCTCCGTGTCCAGCATGCCGTCCATCTCGGCCAGGCGCTTTTGCGCATCGCCGAGCAACTGCGCCTGCCCCAGCGCCAGCGGCAAATCCTGCTGCTGCGGCGCTGGCGCATCGATGCTTTCCCGCTGCAGCTGCGCCAGCTTGCGGCCGGCGCCCTCCAGACGCGCCCGGACATGCTGCAGCTCATACGACAGGGCCTGGGAATTTTCCAGCGCCTGCATGAGCGCCGCCTGGTCCGCCGCTGTAGGCGTCCGGCTGAAGAAGTCCTCCAGTCCCTGAAGACTGGTGCCGTCCGGCAGCATCCGGGCAGCCTGCAGCTTCAACTGCCCGGCCTCGGCATCGGTGGTGGCCTGCAGCTTGAGCCGGCTGGCCTGCTCGCGCCGCACCAAGGCCCAGTCGGCCTCCAGCCGGTCGATGGCCGGCGCATGCGCCATCAGCAAGGGCTCGGCCTGCAGCGCCAGCAAGGATTGCCGGCAAGCGGCAATCGCCTGGTCGGCCTCGGCCACATCTTCTTGCGCCTTGGCCTTGTGCTCCAGCGCCGACAGCCGGCGCTCCCGGCTGTCGGCCGGCAGCGCTTCGTGGTGCTGCACTTCGAGCCACTCGTCCTGCGTGCGGTCCAGCGCCTGCAGCAAGGGCGCCACGGCGCGCAACTCAGCCAGTCCGGCCAGCCGGCCGCGCTGCCCGGCCAGCTGCGCCCTGGCACCGGCGAGCTGGCCTTGCGCGTCTTCATGCGCGCGCTTGAGCGCCTTCCACTGGTCAGGCTTGGTCACCGCGAGCTTGTAGCGCTGCCGGGCTTCGTCCAGCTGCCGCGCCGCTTCATTGAGAATTGGCAAATGCCCCCTGGGCACAAAATACTTTCTGGCGTCGGCCTGCAGCGTCTGCAGCATCTGCTGGATACCGGCCGAGCCGGTGCTGGCCTCGAACAGGGCCGCGCCGAGTTCGCCGTCGCCCTGGATCAGCTGCTGGCCGCCGCGCCGCAAGTGCGAGGAATTCAGGCCGTACATGGTTTCAAACTGCTCGCGCGTCACCCCGCCGGTCAGCGCCAGCAGCACCGCCGGCGAAACGGTCGCGCCCGGCGAGCCGGCCAGCGCCGCGCCGGTGGCCGGGTCGGCATTCGTCAGCGGGTCTTTGTTGCCCTTGCGCCGCGACAGCCCCACCGCCTGCCCGTCAGCATCCTCGAAACAGCCGGCCAGCCGCATGTCCTTGAAATCATGGACAAAATCGTCCTTGCTGCGCGAATGGATGCCGTAGCGCAGGTCGGCAATGGCCCGCAGCGCCGACGACTTGCCGGCCTCGTTCGGGCCGTAGATGAGGTGCAGGCCGGCAGGTCCGGAAAAGTCCAGAACCGACTGGGTGAACGGGCCAAATGCTTGCAGGAACAGGGTGCGGATTTTCATCGCGGCGCCTCGGCGGTGTTGAGCCGGGCCAGCAAGGTGGCTTCGGCATCCTTCAACAGGTCCAGCAGCCCTGCTGCATCGCTCAGGTCGGGAATGTCATCGCCTGCCTTCTCATGCGCCAGCGCCGCCAGCACCTCGGCAGGCACCTTGCCCAGCACGTCCGCCAGGCTGGCGCCGCAAAAGCGTGCCCGCGCCGTCGCATCGCCCGACAGCACATCGACCCAGCGCACCAGCTCGCCCAGGGCATCGCCGCCCTGCCCCAGCCCGGCGCGGTCCACCGGCGAGCGCAGGTCGAGCCGGACTTTCTCGATCCACACCTGCGCGCCCGAGATGTCCTGGGCAGCCGCCTGGACCGCTGCCGCCAGCGTGCCCGGCTGGCGCGCCTCCAGCGCATGAAGAGGCGTTTCGCCGCTCAGCAGCACCCTGACCGCATGCAGCATGTCGCCCGCCTCCAGCGCGGCCAGCTGCAGCGCCTGCGTCACCTGCTGCGTCAGCTCGTCCAAGGTCTGCACCGGCTGCAGGTCAACCACCACCTGGTGCCAGCGCACCACGTCCAGCGGCATGAAGCGGGCTTCCATCAAGGCGCCGTTCACCGTGACCAGCTCGCAGCCCTTGGCGCCGGTCTCGGCGGCATGGCGCCCCTGGAGATTGCCCGGAAACACGACCCGAGGCGTTTCGCACACGACCTGCCGGGCATGGACATGCCCCAGCGCCCAGTAGTCGTAGCCCTTCGATTTCAGATCGGCCAGGGTTGCGGGCGCATAGGTGTCGTGCCCCGCCATGCCGGTCAGGCTGGTGTGCAGCAGGCCGATGTTGAAGCAGCCCGCAACGGCCGCCGGATAGCCGAGCGCCAGGTTTTCCGGCACCTCCCGGTTCGGGAAGCTGTGGCCGTGGATGGCCGCGTCCAGCGCCTCCAGATGCACCGTCTCGGCGCTCCGGCTGGAAAACACCTTGACATTGTCGGGCCAGGGAATCTGCCGGGTGATGACACCCTGCGCATCATGGTTGCCCTGCACGATGAACACCCGGATGCCGGCCCGGCCAAGGCGCACCATCTGCTCGCGCACGAACAGTCCGGTGTGAAAGTCCTGCCAGTCGCGGTCGTACAGGTCGCCGGCGATCAGCACGAAATCAACCTCTTCGTCAATCGCCAGGGCCACCAGCCGCTCCAGCGCCCGCCGGGTCGCCCCGCGCAGGTGCTCCAGCGGCGCGCCTTCGTAGCGGCTCAAGCCGCGCAGGGGGCTGTCGATATGCAGGTCAGCGGTGTGAATGAAACGCATGCAACTCTCTTTATGTGTTGAATATCCGTCAGCGCCGAAAACGCATCAGCCAAAAATCTCAAGAAAAAGCAGCGCCACGGCTGCTGGAGAATGCGTTTATGCTATATTTTTCATAGCTGTTTGCGCAGGTTCCGTATGCGCAAATGGCACTTTTTATCATAAATAGTTGGCTGAACCCTGGCACGGCTTCACCAGCACCGGAATTGCCACTTGCACGGATTCTTGATGAGTTTACTGGCGTGCGAAAAATACATTTCAAGCAGATGGCAAGGCGCTGGCATGCATTGGCAACCGGATGCAACATTGCCACGCACAGGCGCATTGGGCCTTTCAGCGCATTACCATTGCTTGATGTGCAGCCACTATGAAGCGGTCAAGGACCGCGAACGCTACCAAGGCCATTTCGGGGCCGAGCCGCCCGCTGACACCGGCAAGGCCGATGTATGGCCCCTGTACGCCGCCAGTTTCATACGCCAGCCGCGTGAAGCCGATGCCGGCGATGAAGCCGTGCCGGCGCGCGAAGCCCTGCCGGGCCAGTTTGGACTGGTTCCGCATTGGGCGGACGACGCCGCCATTGGCCGCCGCACCTACAACGCCCGCAGCGAGACCGCAGCGAGCAAGCCCAGCTTCAGGGACGCCTGGCGGCAGGCCCAGCGCTGCATCATTCCGGTGGAGGCATTTTTTGAGCCCGACTGGCGCAGCGGCAAGGCGGTGCCGACCCGCATTGCCCGGCTCGACGGCAAGCCTGCCGGGCTTGCAGGCCTCTGGTCGCGCTGGAAATCGCCGACAGGAAACGTGCTCCACAGCTTTGCCATGCTGACCATCAATGCAGACGCGCATCCGCTGATGAAGCAGTTTCATAAACCGGGCGATGAAAAAAGAATGGTGGTCGTGCTGCCCGATGCAGCTTACACAGACTGGCTAACCGCGCCTGTTCGGGAAACAATGGATTTCATGCATCCTTACCCGGCGGACCAGTTGACAGCCATGGCCGCCTCGCGGCAGAAAGGGCTGGTTTGACGCTGGCGATTGCCGTCTCACGCAACCATCGCCGTGAGGTCATGACGCCTCTTGAACACTTTGAATACCGGATTTTTTACATTTTCCGCCTATTGATACCAATAAAAACTGCACATTCTTGTCCAGCTGGTTAAGCTTAAATTATTGCAATATGGGTAGCAAAAAGGCAAGGATCATGTCGGACAAAAGCGCAGCATTGGAAAAAGCCTGTCAGGATGAAAATGAAGCAAGGGAAATCGAGCGCGAACATTACCGGCTCATGATGCTTCAGTTAAAGGCTTTCCAGTCAGGAAATGGTACCCAGCCTGAGATCGGTATCTTCCAAGACTGGAAGGCATCCATGCAGGAACGCCTTGCGCTGACCTTGTTTCGGGTTGATCTCGTCAAACCTTAAAGCGCTTGGAGATTCACGGCCCCTTTGCTGAAAGTATGCAGGAAGGCCGTGCTCGTTTGCTGTTTCCGGGCACGCGTTTTCCATTTGCGCGTCTTCGAGGTGAAATGGTGTGCCCGAGCACTCATTGGTTGCGGCCAACCAACAAATTTTCATCGTCTAACAGCCCTTTGGCGCAGGTACAGCCTGCGCTAGCAGCTATTGATTCAGTAGCATAAAACCTGCTGGCTTCCGCAATAAAAAATGCCCTGCTATTAAAAACAATAGCAGGGCATCAAGAACTATTGGGGTGGCTGATGGGGCTCGAACCCACGACAACAGGAATCACAATCCTGGACTCTACCAACTGAGCTACAGCCACCGCAGTCCAAGATTATAGCGGCAAACTTGTCATTAATTACTGAGCCCTGCCGGGTTGTGCGTTCAACTTGCTCGTTGCCGGCTTGGCAACAAGAATTTCCGCTTTGAAGCGTTCCTTGAGACCGTTGTAATAAGCAACTGCTTCAGCAGATGACCAGGATTGGGCATACTGGCCACGCTCCTGCTTGGCAGCAGCCTCAACTGGCGGATCGCGTGGCACAACCTTTGCCACCTTGACAACCGCATAGCCTTCAGCATCCAGATCAACACCAGAAAAAACCGGCAAGGCAGTGGCATCAGCGCGCAATGCCGATTCAACCACCTGAGGTGGCAACTGTTGCGTCTGCTCACGTGAGACCAGCACCGGGGCACTCATCGCGGCAGCAGTTGAAGGCGCCGCCTTCCAGGCCGCCAGCTTGGCAAGGCCATCCTTGCGCGCTTCTTCTGCTCCACGCTGGGCCAGCCAGCGCTGACGCACGACATCCTTCACATCAGCCAGAGACTGGGTACGCGCCGGTGTGTACTGCACAATCCGCCCCGACACCAGTTGGTTGGGCCCCACTTCAACAGCTTCGGTGTTACGTTTTTTCTCGATGGAATCAGGGGAAAAAATTGCATTCAGGAATTTTGGATTGGCCAGCACGCCCGTCACTCCCGTTGCCGGCTGGCGTGCCACATTGGCAGCCGTTTTGACTTCAAGCTTCAGACGTTCAGCCACGGGTTTGAGGCTGTCGGACTGCTCATAGACACCATTGGAAAAAACTTCGGCGGTTTCAGAAAACTTTTTCTGCGCCTGCTGTTTTTTCAGGTCAGCTTCAAGTTCGGGTTTCATTTCGTCGAAAGTGCGCTGCTTAGGCTCCTTGATGTCCATCAGCCGGATGATGTGAAAACCGAAATCAGAAGCCACGACTTCACTGATATCGCCTTTTTTCATTGCAAACGCAGCATCTTCAAACGGCTTGACCATGGCACCGCGGGCAAAAAAATCAAGATCGCCGCCGTTGGGCGCCGAACCTGGATCCTGCGAATTTTTCCGTGCCACATCGGCAAAGGTGTCCGGTGATTTTTTGACCATTGCCAGCAACTCTTCGGCTTTGACTCTGGCTTTATCCCGCGCTTCGGCAGGAGCGGTTTTAGGCGCGGCAATCAGGATATGGCTGGCGCGGCGTTCTTCGGTTCCACTCAGTTTCTGGGCATTTTGTTCGTAGTAAGTTTTAAGATCCGCTTCATTGACTGCGATGGTATTTTTGACTGTGTCCAAATCAAGCACTACATATTCAATGCTGGCCTGTTCGGAGGCCTGGAAAAGCTTTTCATTGGACTTGTAAAACTGTTCAAGATCAGCATCCGTCGGGCTCAGCTTTGCTGCATAGTCGGCAGCATTGAAACGTGCCAGCTGAATCTCGCGCTTTTCAAAATAAGCGCTCAGCGCCATGTCAGCTGCCGCGTTGGAAGCAAAACCGCTGCTTGAAATGCCTGCCAGAACCTGGCGACTTGACAGGTCAGCCCGCACATTGGCTTCAAACATTTCCGGGCTCATGCCCTGGGCCCCCAGCAATTGGCGATAGCGCTCCATGTCAAGCGTGCCGTCGGGCTTTCGCAAGGCGGCAATCTCGGGGCTCTCCTGCAGCGCGCGCGCAAGCCGCTGGTCGCTGGTGGAAAGCTTGAGCTTTTCAGCAGCCGTTGCAACCACCCGGTCTCGTACCATGCGCTCCAGCGTGGCATAACGCGCTTCTGGCGTATCGAGCATTTTGACGTCCAGCGAAGGCATGGAAGCACGCAAGCGATCAACTTCCCTCAAGTGCTCGCGATCCCACTCGGGCTGGGTGATGTCCTTGCCGTCGACCTTGGCCACCACGCTTCCTTTATCGACTGAAGGATTGCTGTTCATGCCGACCAGTATGAAGGACGGCACAATCAGCAAAAACAGCAATGCCATGGCCCATTTGGTGTGCGTGCGAATGAAATCAAACATCTCGAACTTCCTGTACAACGGCCCAAAAAGGGCGCAATAACAAAAAAGGCGAACCTTGGTTCGCCTTTTCTTTTTTAGTGGGTGGTGGGTGCTGACGGACTCGAACCGCCGACCTACGCCGTGTAAAGGCGCTGCTCTACCAACTGAGCTAAGCACCCCACTTCAAAAACTTTACATCAGTTCAAAGCATCCTTGAGCGCTTTGCCTGGGCGAAACTTTGGAACCTTGGCGGCCTTGATTTTAATCGCATCGCCGGTACGGGGATTGCGCCCGGTACGGGCGGCGCGCTTGCCAACTGCAAATGTGCCAAATCCCACCAGAGAAACGGAGCCTCCCTTTTTCAGCGTAGCCTTGACCGCGCCAATCGTGGATTCCAGAGCACGCGTTGCGGCCGCCTTCGAAATGTCAGCATTTTTGGCAATGTGCTCAATCAATTCAGTCTTGTTCACAAGAAGCACCTCGGTTATTTGGTCAATCAATTTGGTCAGCTTAAACCATATTTCCTGAAATACAGCAGAGCTGTATCAAAAGGCGTGCGGCATGCAGTTCTGGATGGCAGGTTCATTAAAACCATGGACTTTCAGGCTGTCAATACAGCACAGGGTTTTAAAGCTGTGGAGCGGGATTCTAGCTTTTTTTTCCCGAAGTTCGCCCTTGACGCTGCTCATGAAATTTATTTCAGTGATTGACACTGACCGCATTTACAGGCTTGACAAGGCTTGGGCAATGGCTTTTCCTACGTCAGAAGTTCCTGCCTGCCCACCTAGATCAGGGGTGCGCGGAGCGCCGCTCTCGGGTTTGAGCACCTGCTCAATAGCAGCCAAAATCCCATCATGGGCATCTTTGTGGCCTAAGAATTCAAGCATCATGGCACCACACCAGACCTGGCCAATCGGGTTGGCCAGGTTTCGTCCGGCAATGTCCGGCGCCGAACCGTGCACTGGCTCGAACAGCGAGGGAAACTTGCGCTCCGGGTTGAGGTTGGCACTCGGCGCAATGCCGATGGTACCGGTGCAGGCAGGCCCCAGGTCGCTCAGGATGTCGCCGAACAGGTTGCTGGCCACCACCACGTCGAAAAAGTCGGGCCGCTGGACAAAATGGGCCGTCAGGATGTCGATATGAAACTTGTCCAGCCGGATATCGGGGTAATTTTTCGCCATCTCGGCCACGCGCTCGTCCCAATACGGCATGGAAATTGAAATGCCGTTGGACTTGGTGGCGCTGGTCAGGTGCCTCTTGGGCCTGGACTGCGCCAGTTCAAACGCGAACTTCAGCACGCGGTCAACGCCGATGCGGGTAAAGACCGATTCCTGCAGCACAAATTCACGCTCGGTGCCGGGAAACGCCCTGCCGCCGATGCTCGAGTACTCGCCTTCGGTATTTTCACGCACGATGTAGAAATCAATCTCGCCGGGCTGGCGTGGGCTGCCGTCGCGCCGGACCACAGGCGCGATGATGCCGGGCATGAGCCGGGCCGGGCGCAGGTTGATGTACTGGTCGAACTCGCGCCGAAACAGCAGTAGCGAGCCCCACAGCGATACATGATCGGCAATTTTGTCAGGCCAGCCGACGGCACCGAAATAAATCGCGTCATGGCCGCCGATCTGGTCTTTCCAGTCGTCGGGGAGCATCTTGCCGTGCTTTTCAAAATAGTCCCAGCTGGAAAAGTCGAAATGATCGAACTGCAGGTCGATTCCGTACTTGACGGCGGCAGCCTCCATAACCCGAATGCCTTCAGGCATGACCTCCTTGCCGATGCCGTCGCCGGCGATGACTGCAATCCGTTTTTTCCCACTGCTGGTATTCATAATCTGATCCTTTTTGGTTAGCGTTTGAAAAAATCGAAGGCTTGCGCCAGCAGCAATGCCGGCGCCTCCTCTGCGATGTAATGGCCGCAGGGCATGCTGATGCCCGACACGTCCAAGGCCCGTTCGCGCCACAGCCGCAGCACATCGAAGCACTGGCCGACCGCGCCATGCTCGCCCCACAGCACCCGCAGCGGCTGCTCCAGCCGGCGCCCCGCCGCCACGTCGGCGCGGTCATGCGCCAGATCGAGCGTGGCCGAGGCCCGGTAGTCTTCGCAAATACTCGTGGCGGTACCCGGAATCTGGATGCAGCGTTCGTATTCGGCCAGTGCAGCCGGCGCGAAGGCTGCCAGTCCGGCATGGCGCTTGCCCATCACATTGCGCAGGTAGCGCACTGGGTCCGATTCGATCAGCGCTTCAGGCAGGGGCGATGGCTGGATCAGGAAAAACCAGTGCCAGTAAGCCCGCGCGAAAGCCTCCGAGGTGTGCTCGTACATGGCCAGCGTGGGCGCAATGTCCAGCAGCATCAGCCGCTGCACCATGCGTGGATGGTCAACCGCTAGGCGGTGTGCCACCCGCGCCCCGCGGTCATGGGCCAGCACCTGGAACGCATCAAATCCGTGATGGCGCATGGCCGCCACCGCATCGAGCGCCATGGCGTGCTTGGCATAGGCAAGGTGCTGCGCATCGCCGGGCACCCGCACCGAATCGCCGTAGCCGCGCAAATCCATCGTGACCACGGTAAACACCTTGGCCAGCTCACCGGCCACCAGATGCCACATGGCATGGGTTTGCGGATGGCCGTGCAGCAGCAAAACCGGTGCGCCATGGCCGCCGCGCAAGGTCTGGAGCGTGCCGGCAGGGCCTTCGACGGCACAGGGAGTAAAACCTTCAAACATGCGCCCCCTTGTTTTTGATCAACGGATTTTTTGAACTGAGGGTGATTCTGTCGCATAGACAAAGATGATTCAAGCAATAATCTGTTAATCAATTATTTCCATAAAGGCATGAATGGAGCGCTGCGACCTTGAATTAGTGCTGGCCATACATGACCGGGGCACTCTGGCGGGAGCGGCGCTGCAGCTGGATGTGGCGCCTCCCGCCATCACCAAAAGGCTTGCCGCGCTAGAGAGGCAGCTGGGCCAGCGCCTATTCCAGCGCACGACCCGGCGCGTCAGCCCGACCCCGGAGGGCCACACCTTCTGCGAGCGTGCGGCTGTGCTGCTGCAGGGCTTTGCCGCGCTTGAAGCCGAGTTGCAGGAGCGAAAGGACGAGCCGACCGGCCTGATCCGGCTGGCGTCCACCTTTGGCTTTGGCCGCCTGTGGCTGGGCCCGGCGCTGGCGAGCTTTCAGGCGCGTTACCCACGGGTTGAAATCCAGCTGCAGCTGACCGAGCAATTGCCCAACCTGGCGCAAGATGGATTCGATGGCGCCGTCTGGCTGTGGCAGGTCCAGGGGCGGCAGGCGGCGCAGTGGGTGTCGCGGCGGCTGGCGCGCAACCAGCGGGTGCTGGCGGCGTCGCCGGGCTACCTCAGCCGGCATCCGGCCCCCTTGGCACTGGAAGGCCTGCAGCAGCATGACTGCCTGATCGCGCGGGAAAACGGCACTCCCCAGGAGCGCCGGTTCGACACCTGGACGCTGGCCAAAGCCGGCAGCAAGGCGCCGGAGCGGGTCAAAGTCCATGGCCCGCTGTCGAGCAACTCGGGCGAGCTGGTGCGCGACTGGTGCCTGGCGGGCCGGGGCATCATGCTGCGCAGCCTCTGGGATATTGCGCCGGAGCTTGGCGCCGGCCAGCTGGTGCGGGTGCTGCCCGCCTATGCCATGCTGGAAGCCGATATTCACTGGCTGGCACCCCACCGCCCGGATTCGCCCCGCCGTATCCGGCTCCTGATTGATTTTCTGGTGGCGCAGTTTCA
>JAQGNK010000164.1 GCA_028291905.1 Polaromonas sp. | reverse complement strand
CGGGCTTGGTAAATTGTCAGGCTGGTGAGATCGTCTCGCGTCAGCCGAACCCGAAATCTGACTGCCCTCGCCCACCTGAACCCCGGTTCAGGATGACGGTCCGGCGGCATTCGCAGACACCCTATTTCTCTCCTATTCAAACAGCCCTGCATGCAAGTGAAAATTGCCAGCCGCTGCCTGCCCGGCGCCGCTTTTCATGATGCTTGAGCCGCTTCTCATTGTCCAGCTGGCCGTCCTTGGCGTGGGGACCGGGTTTCTGGCCGGCCTGCTGGGCATTGGCGGCGGCATGCTGATGGTGCCGTTCATCACCATCATCCTGACGCATCGGGGCGTGTCAGCGGACCTGGCGGTGAAAATGGCCATCGCCACGTCGATGGCCACCATCATCTTCACCTCCCTGTCCAGCGTGCGGGCGCACCACCAGCGCGGCGCGGTACGCTGGGATATTGCCCGGCGGCTGGCGCCGGGCATTGTGGCCGGCAGCATCATCGGGAGCCTGGGCGTGTTTGCGCTGCTCAAGGGCTCGTATCTTGCAATTTTCTTCGCGCTGTTCGTGAGCTTTTCGGCAACCCAGATGTTCCTGGACAAAAAACCCAAACCCACGCGCCAGATGCCAGGCACTGCGGGCCAGCTGGCGGCCGGCGGCTTCATCGGTTTTCTTTCAGGGCTGGTGGGCGCCGGCGGCGGCTTTATCAGCGTGCCCTTCATGACCTGGTGCAATGTGCCGATTCACAATGCCGTCGCCACATCGGCCGCGCTGGGTTTTCCGATTGCTTTGGCAAATGTGCTGGGCTATTCCATCAGTGGCCAGGCTGTTCAGAATCTGCCCCCGGCGTCATTCGGCTATATCTGGCTGCCCGCGCTTGTGGTGGTTGCGGTTTGCAGCTTCCTGACCGCGCCGCTGGGCGCAAAAGTCGCCCACAGCATTCCGGTGTCCAAGCTCAAGCGGGTGTTTGCCAGCATCCTGTACCTGCTCGCGGCCTACATGCTCTACAAGGGCTTGAGCAGCTAGCCGCCGCCTGGCTCAGGCCCAGCACTCAGGCCGCGAGCGGTGGCGCCATGACCACCATGCCGTCCTCATCGGCATACAGCCAGTCGCCGGGGCGAATCCACAGCCCCTGGACCTGAACGGCGACATCGCGCTGGCCTTCGTTGCGCTTCTCGGTTGGCAAGGGCATGGCCGCCAGGGCGCGTATGCCAACAGCGCATTGCGCCAGCTCGGCCACATCGCGCACGCAGCCGTCAATCACAACGCCAGCCCAGCCGTTTCTAGCCGCCGCCGCGCCCAGCTTGTCGCCCAGCAGTGCGCGCCGCAAGGATGCGCCGCCGTCGACCACCAGCACGCTGCCCGCGCCGGGTGACTCCACAGCAGCCTTGACCAGCGAGTTGTCTTCAAAACACTTGACAGTCACCACTGGCCCGCTGAATTTTCGGATGCCGCCAAAGTCCTGAAAGACCGGCGGCAGCACCCGGAACGCGCCTGAGCTGTCATTTTTATGGGCATCGCAAAGGTCGCAGGTAGCAAATGAAAGACTGGCGGCTTGGGTCATTTTTCAGGCTTTTTCAAGAAGTTGTGGAGCGCGGAGTTTTTCTTCATTCAAGCAGCAATAGGTGGCACGTCAGGGACGTCCATGAAAGTTTTTTGATTTTCAGGGGTGAATCTGCAACATCGAGTGGGAAATAATGTGTTTTCACGCTTTCAAACACGTCTTTCTCCAGTAGCATGCGCTAAGCCACCAAGAAGCCGATCTTCGGGTGGCGATTTGTCAACTGTATAGAAGGAATCAATCATGGCAACTGCAAAAAAAGCGCCTGCAAAAAAAGCTGCTCCCGAAAAAACTGTCGCTGCAAAAAAAGTGGCTCCCGCCAAAACAGCCGCAGTGAAAAAAGCATCCCCCGCCAAGAGTGCCGCCAGCGCCCAGCCTGCAGCGCAGGCAGCCGCTCCGGCCAAGAAACGCACTCCCAACCCAGCTTTCATGAAGGCGCTGACCCTCAGTCCCGAGCTGTCCGTGGTGGTCGGCGACAAGCCTTTGCCACGCACTGAAATTGTCAGCAAGCTGTGGGTTTACATCAAGGCAAATGATCTGCAGGACAAGACCAACAAGCGCATGATCAACGCCGACAAGAACCTGCTGGCCGTGTTCGGCAAGCCGCAAGTGTCGATGTTCGAGATGGCCGGCCTGATTGGCAAGCACGTCAAGTAAGAATTCGACTTTTCGATATTTACCAGGAGCCGCTGCAAAGCGGCTTTTTTGCGCACCCTTGTCTCGCTTGCGACACTTAAAGCAGCTTTCGGGCACAGCAATTGCGTATAAAACGATCAGCTCCAAAGTTATTGGGCGCTCAGACTTTGTCGCTACCATCAACAATTTTCACGCTGCATTGCGTGTGATCAATCTGACTTGAGACTTTTCATCTGATGATGCAATTATTCAATTTGCTTGCAAACTGCCCTGCAAGTTACTGCCAGCAACCATGGCTGCGTGCTCATGCCGGCTGCGTTTAATACTTACCAATAATGCTGCGCTTTATCTTCACCCGCCTGAGCCTGATCATTCCCACTTTTCTGGGCATGACGCTGCTGGCCTTTTTTCTGATCCGCATGGTGCCGGGCGACCCAATAGAAACCATGGCGGGCGAGCGCGGCATCGACCCGGCACGCCATGCGCAGCTGCTCAAAGAGTTCGGCCTGGACAAGCCGGTGCTGGTGCAGTACGGTATTTACATCGGCCGCGTGCTCAAGGGCGACCTGGGCAAATCGCTGATCACGCAGGAGCCGGTGCTGCGCGAGTTCATGGCGCTGTTTCCGGCCACGATAGAACTCGCCATTTGCGCGATTATTTTTGCCCTGCTGCTGGGCATTCCAGCAGGCATCCTGGCAGCGGTCAAGCGCAACTCCATCCTGGACCATGGCGTGATGGGGGTGTCGCTGACCGGCTATTCCATGCCGATTTTCTGGTGGGGTTTGCTGCTGATCCTGCTGTTTTCAGTCCAGCTGGGCTGGACGCCGGTTTCGGGCCGCATGTCGGTACAGTATTACATCGAGCCGACCACAGGCTTTTTGCTGATCGACTCGCTGCTGTCAGATGACAAGGGAGCTTTCTGGTCGGCGGCATCTCACCTGATCCTCCCGACAATCGTGCTGGGCACCAATCCGCTGGCGGTTATCGCCCGCATGACGCGCTCGGCCATGCTGGAAGTGCTGGGCGAAGACTACATCCGCACCGCCAGGGCAAAGGGCCTTTCCAATCTGCGCGTGGTGGCGGTGCATGCGCTGCGCAATGCCTTGATCCCGGTGATCACCGTGATCGGCCTGCAGGTCGGCGTGCTGTTCACCGGCGCCATCCTGACCGAAACCATTTTCTCCTGGCCCGGCGTGGGCAAATGGCTGATCGAAGCCATCAGCCGGCGCGACTACCCGGTGCTGCAGGGCGGCATCTTGCTGCTCGGCGCCATCGTCATGGCGGTCAACCTGCTGGTGGACATCACCTACGGCATCATCAACCCACGCATCAGGCACCAGCGATGAACACGGCCACTTTGAAAGTCACGGCGGCTCCGGCGCCGGCGCATCCGCTGCGCGAATTCTGGAGCTACTTCAGCGCCAACCGTGGCGCCCTGATGGGCCTGGTCATCGTGGTCGGCGTGCTGCTGGTGGCGCTGTTCGCGCCGCTGCTGGCGCCGCACGCGCCCAACATCACCGACAACACGGTTTTCCTGAAGCCGCCTGCTTGGCAGGCCGGCGGTTCCTGGTCCTATCCGCTGGGCACCGACGCCATTGGCCGCGACATTTTGTCGCGGTTGATGTACGGCGCCCGGCTGTCGCTGGTCATCGGCCTGGCGGTGGTGGCGATATCGGTGGTGGTCGGCACCGTGCTCGGCCTGCTGGCCGGGTTTTTCCGGGGCATTTTCGAGATCGCCATCATGCGGCTGATGGACATCATCCTGACGCTGCCCAGCCTGCTGCTGGCCATCGTGATCGTGGCCATTCTCGGCCCTGGGTTGATGAATGCCATGCTGGCAGTGGCCATCGTGGTGCTGCCGCACTATGTGCGGATCACCCGCGCCGCCGTGATTGCCGAAACCTCGCGCGACTATGTGACTGCTGCCCGCATGAGCGGGGCCGGCCGCATCCGCCTGATGTTCAGCGAGATCCTGCCCAACTGCACCGCGCCGCTGATCGTTCAGGCGTCGCTGGGCGTATCGACGGCCATCCTGGATGCCGCAGCGCTGGGCTTTCTCGGCCTGGGCGCCCAGCCGCCCTCGCCCGAATGGGGAACCATGCTGGCCGATGCCAGGGAATTCGTGCTGCGCGCCTGGTGGGTCGTGACCTTTCCGGGCTTGGCGATTTTGATCACCGTGCTGGCCTTCAACCTGCTGGGCGACGGGCTGCGCGATGCGTTCGACCCCAAATTGAAACGCTAAATTCTGGATTTACATGGCTCTCCTTGAAATAGAAAACCTTTCCGTCGAGTTTCCCTCGCAAAACGGCGTCATGCATGCGGTCGATGGGGTCAGCCTGTCGGTTGAAGAAGGCGAAGTGCTGGGCATTGTCGGCGAGTCCGGCTCTGGAAAAAGCGTCACCATGATGGCTTTGATGGGCCTGGTCTCGTATCCGGGCCGGGTTCGTGCCGACAAGCTGCGCTTTGCCGGCCATGACCTGCTGTCGCTGTCGGATGGCGAGCGCAGCAAGCTCACCGGCAAGGACGTGGCGATGATCTTCCAGGATCCGACGACCAGCCTGAATCCCTGTTTCACCGTCGGCTTTCAGATCACCGAAACCCTGCGCCTGCACCTGGGGCTCGACCGCAAGGCGGCCAACCGCAAAGCCATCGAGCTGCTGGAGCAGGTTGGCATTCCGGCGCCCGAAAGCCGGCTCAAGGCCTATCCGCATCAGTTGTCGGGCGGCATGAACCAGCGGGTGATGATTGCCATGGCGATTGCCTGCAATCCCCGGCTCTTGATTGCCGACGAACCGACCACCGCGCTCGACGTGACCATCCAGGCGCAAATCCTCGACCTGCTGCGCAGCCTGCAAAAAGACCGGGGCATGGCGCTGGTGCTGATCACCCACAACATGGGTGTGGTGTCCGAGATGGCGCAGCGCGTGGCCGTGATGTATGCCGGCCAGATCATGGAAGAGCAAAGCGCCCATGCGCTGTTCAACACCCCCCAGCATCCCTACACCGAGGCGCTGCTGGCCGCCCTGCCCGAGCGCAGCGACGGCAGCGTGCGCCTGGCGACCATTCCCGGCATGGTGCCGGGACTTTACGACCGGCCGGGCGGCTGCCTGTTTGCGCCGCGCTGCGCTTACGCGACCGAGCACTCGCGCAATGAGCGGCCCCTGCTGCGCGCCTGGAAAGACGGCATGGTGCGCTGCCACTATCCGCTGGGCGACCCCAGCCGCGAAGCTGCGATTCAACACGACACGCCCCTGGCAGAGGCTGCAGCATGAGCACGGCACCAAGCACAACTGCGCTCCTGGCAACACCGGTGGTCGAAGCCCGCGACCTCAGGCGCGTCTATGAAATCCGGCGCGGCTTCATGGCCGCGCCGGACCATCTGCAGGCCGTCGGCGGCGTGTCGTTCACAGTTCACGCCGGCAAGACGCTGGCGGTGGTGGGGGAATCGGGTTGCGGCAAATCGACCTTGGCGCGCATGGTGTCACTGATCGAAAACCCCAGCGGCGGACAGTTGCGCATCACCGGCGTCGATGCTGTCAATGCGCCTGAAGAGGCGCGCCTGAAGCTGCGCAAGGCGGTGCAGCTGGTGTTCCAGAATCCCTACGGCTCGCTCAATCCGCGCAAGAAAATCGGCGCTATCCTGGAGGCGCCGCTTGAAATCAACACCTCACTGCCAGCCCCCGAGCGCGCTGCCAAGGCACGCGCCATGCTGGCATTGGTGGGCTTGCGGCCCGAGCATTACGACCGCTATCCACACATGTTTTCAGGCGGCCAGCGCCAGCGCATTGCGATTGCCCGCGCCCTGATGCTCAACCCGGCGCTGGTGGTGGCCGATGAGCCGGTGTCGGCGCTGGACGTGTCGATCCAGGCGCAGGTGCTCAACCTGCTGGCCGACCTGCAGCAGTCGATGGGACTGGCCTACCTGTTCATTTCCCATGACCTGGGCGTGGTGCGGCACATTGCCCATGATGTGCTGGTGATGTACCTCGGCCATGCGGTCGAGCAAGGCGAAAAAACCGCGTTGTTCGCCCAGCCCCTGCACCCCTACACCCAAGCCCTGCTGGCGTCCACGCCCGGCCTGGCCGGCAGCACTGCCATCCGGCACCGCATCGTGCTAAAGGGCGAGCTGCCCTCGCCGCTCAATCCGCCCAAGGGCTGCGTGTTCTCAACCCGCTGCCCGCATGTGACTGATCGCTGCCGTGCCGAGAGGCCCCTGCTGCGGGAGCTTGCAGGCCGCCAGGTTGCGTGTCACTATGCAGAAAATTTCCTCACTACGTGATCAGCACCGGGATGCATCAACTGCCGTCCAGTGCTGTCCATGTTTTTAATGGCCAGATTGCCCGCACCACAAGTGAGGCGCACGCTGGCAACAAGCCCGCTGCATTGCAGCATCAACCCCAAGGAAGTCGTCAGATGATTCAGACCCCACCACGTGCCAGCCGGCTGCGTCCGGTACAGCGCGCACTGCTGTGCGCCGTTGCCTTGCCAGCCTTGCTGGCGCTCTCGCCAGTGTCCGCCAAGACGCTGGTGTTCTGCTCTGAAGGCAGCCCGGAAAATTTCTACCCCGGCGTGAACACCACCGGCACCTCCTTCGACGCCAACGAGCCGATCTACAACCGCATCGTGGAGTTCGAGCGCGGCGGCACACAAGTCATTCCAGGCCTGGCCGAAAAATGGGAGATTTCAGCCGACGGCCTGCAGTACACCTTTTATTTGCGCAAGGGCGTGAAGTGGCATGGCACCAGCAAGAGCTTCAAGCCGACGCGCGACTTCAACGCCGATGACGTGCTGTTCATGTTCGAGCGCCAGTGGAAAGAAGACAACCCGTTCTTCAAGGTCACCAGCCCCAACCACTCCTACTTCAGCGACATGGGCATGCCCAAACTGCTGAAATCTGTGGAAAAAATCAACGACTACACCGTCAAGATCACGCTGGACAAGCCTGAAGCACCGTTTCTGGCCAACCTGGCCATGCCGTATGCAGCCGTCCAGTCGAAGGAATATGCCGACGCCATGCTCAAGGCCGGCACGCCCGAGAAAATCGACCAGGACCCGATTGGCACTGGCCCGTTCTCGCTGCTGCAGTACCAGAAAGATGCGGTCATCCGCTTCAAGGCCTTCCCCCAGTACTGGGGCGGCAAGGCCAAGATTGATGACCTGGTGTACTCGATCACGCCGGATGCCTCGGTGCGCTGGGCCAAGCTGCAAAAAGGCGAATGCCATGTCATGCCCTACCCCAACCCGGCCGACCTGGACGCCATCCGCAAGGACCCGAACGTCACCGTGCTGGAGCAGCCCGGCCTGAATGTCGGCTACATGGCCTACAACACCACCAAGAAGCCGTTCGACGACGTGCGGGTCCGCAAGGCCATCAACATGGCGATTAACAAGAAAGCCATTGTGGACGGCGTCTATCTGGGCACCGGCATTGCCGCCAAGAACCCGATTCCGCCCACCATGGCCGCGTACAACAACGCTGTAAAAGACGACGAGTACAACCCGGAAGCCGCCAAGAAGCTGCTGGCCGCCGCCGGCTACCCCAACGGCTTCACGACCGACCTGTGGGCCATGCCGGTCCAGCGCCCCTACAACCCGAATGCCAAGCGCATCGCCGAGCTGATGCAGGCCGACCTGGTGAAAGTCGGCGTCACCGCCGAGATCAAGAGCTTTGAATGGGGCGAGTACAGGAAGCGCATGCAGGCCGGCGAGCACCAGATGGGCATGCTGGGCTGGACCGGCGACAACGGCGACCCGGACAACTTCATGTACACCCTGCTCGGCTGCGCCTCGGCACAGTCGGCCAGCGGCTCAAACATTGCAAAGTTCTGCTACCAGCCTTATGAAGACCTGGTGCTGAAGGCAAAAACCGTGACCAACCCGGTCGAGCGCAACAAGATTTACCAGCAGGCACAGGTGGTTTTCAAGGAGCAGGCGCCCTGGTTCACGATTGCCCACGCGGTTCAGCTCAAACCCGTTCGCAAGAATGTGATTGACTTCAAGAATTCGCCGTTTGGCCGCCACAGTTTTTACGGTGTCGACATCAAGGAATAAAGTGTTACAGGCCGAAAAAGCCTGTCCCTGACAATGCCGGCCGCCGTTCAAGGCGGCCGGCATTTTTTATGCGTGCTTTATGCCTGCAGCGCAGGCACTGTCTACGCAACTAGCTATATTTTTTATAGCATATCGTTTTTAGCCCCAGACGACCGAACGCATTGAAATCGAACCGGCTTCAAAACTGGTGTTGAAAAACCGCATCGGCTCGCGGGCATCCGCCGCGCCTGCGGCATACAGCAGCGGCAAAAAATGCTCATGGCTGGGCTGGGCCATCCTGGCCAGCGCGCCGAGCTTCTGGAAATGCTGCAGCGCGTCCAGGTTGCCTTGCTGCAGATAACCCCCCATCGTCTGGTCAAACTCCAGCGCCCAGTCGTAGGCTTGGTTGCCGGCGGCGCCGCGCTGCATCTGGCGCAGGTTGTGAACGATGTTGCCGCTGGCCACGATCAGCACGCCGCGTTCACGCAGCGGCTTCAGCTGTTTTGCCAGGGCGTAATGGTCTTCAGGGCCACGCCCATAGTCCATGCTGAGCTGGATCACCGGAATGTCGGCGGCGGGGAACATGGGCTTGAGCACCGACCAGGCGCTATGGTCCAGCCCCCAGGCGCTGGTATCCAGCCCCAACGGCGCGGACAGGCGCTGCCGCACCATCAGGCTGATGGCCCGAGCGGCCAGTGGGTCGCCGGGCGCCCGATATTGCTCATCAAACAACTCCTGCGGAAAACCGCCGAAATCATGAATCGTCTTGGGCTGCTGCATGGCGGTGAGCCACCAGCCTTCGGTCAGCCAGTGGGCGGAAATGCACAGGATCAGTTGCGGTCGAGCTTGTTCTGTGCCAAATTGAGCGCCCAGCGCTTGCCAGCTGCGCCGGTATTCATTGTCGTTGATGGCATTCATGGGGCTGCCATGGCCAATGAACAGCACCGGCATCCGGTCAGACTTTCTCAGCGCGGGTATGCGGTCAAGTTCGGCGGCATCGGGTGTGGTGATCATGGGCAGTCCAGTCGCCTAGCAGGCAGAAATTAGTTTTATCGGAGCGCAGATTGTCGGCTGACCTAGCCCGTTCATCGTTAACAGTCCACCAAGGCCATGATCTGGGATCGAAGGGTAACCAGCAAAGTGGCAAATATGTCACCAACCGTCACCCTTTTGTCCAATCTGCAAATAAGCTCCCAGAGCATCCCTAGATCTGGTCAGGCGTCAATGGAAAAAACTGAAAAAACCTTGCAAACCGGGTAATTGTCACTAGCTGCCAAGGCAAAACGCCTGTTATATTGCACTGCAACATATTTCGTTTTTACAAGATTTACAAATTAAAGGTTAGTCCCATGCTGTACCAACTCTATGAATCCCAGCGCACGCTGATGGAGCCGTTTGTTGACTTTGCGCAAGCGGCTGCAAAACTTTACGGCAGCCCTTCCTCGCCGATGGGGAAAAGCCCCATGTCGCAACGTGTCTCGGCTGGCTACAGCCTGATGTACCGGCTGGGCAAGGACTATGAAAAACCAGCCTTTGAAATCCACCAGGTTGAAGTCGAGAGCGAAGGCATCAGCCTGGCGATTCAGGAACGGGTTGAGATCGACAAGCCCTTTTGCGAGCTGCGCCGTTTCAAGCGCTTCACCGATGACCCGGCCACGCTGACCGAACTCAAGGGCCAGCCCGCCGTGCTGGTGGTCGCGCCCTTGTCGGGCCACTATGCGACTTTGCTGCGCGACACCGTCAAGACCATGCTCAAAGACCACAAGGTCTATATCACCGACTGGAAAAACGCCCGCAACGTGCCGCTGTCCGACGGCGCTTTCCACCTCGACGATTATGTGAACTATGTGCAGGAATTCATCCGCCACCTGCAGGCTAAATATGGCAACTGCCACGTCATCAGCGTCTGCCAGCCGACCGTGCCGGTGTTTGCCGCCATTTCACTGATGGCCTCGCGCGGGGAAACCACACCGCTGTCGATGATCATGATGGGCGGCCCGATTGACGCCCGCCTGTCGCCTACGTCGGTCAACAACCTGGCGACCACCAAGCCTTATGAATGGTTTGAAAAAAATGTGATCTACCCCGTGCCCGGCAATTTCCCAGGCAAGGGCCGGCGCGTCTATCCGGGCTTCCTGCAGCACACCGGCTTCGTGGCCATGAACCCCGACCGCCACGCCACCAGCCACTACGACTATTTCAAGAACCTGATCAAGGGGGACGACGCCAGCACCGAGGCGCACCGCAAGTTCTATGACGAGTACAACGCCGTGCTCGACATGGATGCTGACTACTACCTTGAAACCATCAAGACCGTGTTTCAGGAATTCAAGCTGGTCAACGGCACCTGGGACGTGAAATCCGCCGACGGCCAGTTGGAGCGGGTCAAGCCGGGCGACATCAAGACGACTGCCGTCATGACGGTCGAAGGCGAGCTGGACGACATTTCGGGTGCGGGCCAGACCCGCGCAGCGCTGGACATGTGCATCGGGGTGCCCGAGGGCATGAAGCAGCATCTCGAAGCCAAGGGTGCCGGCCATTACGGCATCTTCAGCGGACGCCGCTGGCGCGACATTGTCTATCCAGCGGTCAAAACCTTTATTCTTGAGCACAACAAGCCCCTGGCGCAGGTGGAACAAGCGCCTGTTGCTATAAAAAAAGCAGCAAAAACAGCCAGGGTGAAAAAAATAGCAAAAGCAGTCAGGGCCTTGCCGGTCGTGCCAGCGGTTGTCGCCGACGCTGCGCAAAGTGCGGTGCAGGCGCCTGCCGTACCCAAGCCCCAGCTGGCGCCTGCAGAGCCAGTAGCCGCAAAGAAGGCAGAAAAACTCCTGCCTGCCGCCGAGGCAAAACCAGTCGCAAAACCAGTGCTGGTGTCGGTGAAAACCCTGGAAGCCGAGGACGTGCCTGCTGCACTCACGGACACGGCAGCCAAACCAGCCAAACCGGTGGTCGCGCCAGTTTCGCTCGCCACGGCAGTGCCTGAAACCGTGAGCACGCCAGTTCCGCCTGAAAAATCAGCAGCCTGAGCCCGCTCTGGCGCCATTCGTCAACGCATGCGGCGCCAGGCAAATCAGGTTTTCAGATGACAGCCTAATTCGTGACCCCAGCCACCCAAAGCTCTTTGCCTGAGCGTATCAACGCCGCATTGCCCCAGACGCAATGCACGCGTTGCGGCTACCCGGATTGCGCCGCCTACGCGCAGGCCATCAGCGCGGGGGATGCGAACATCAACCAATGCCCGCCCGGCGGCTGGGAAGGGATTCAGCGCCTTGCGCGCATCACCGGCCTGCCGGCGCAGCCGCTGAATCCGGCCAACGGCACGGAAGGCCCCCGCGCGGTTGCCGTCATCGACGAAGACTGGTGCATAGGCTGCACCCTGTGCATCAAGGCCTGCCCGACCGACGCCATCATGGGCAGCAACAAGATGATGCACACCGTGATCGAGCCGTACTGCACCGGCTGCGCGCTGTGCGTTCCCGTCTGCCCGGTCGATTGCATCAGCCTTGAAAATGTCACCGGCATGCGCACCGGCTGGAGCGCCTGGTCGGCGCAAGATGCCGACCTTGCCCGGCAACGCTATGAATTCCATCGTGCGACGCACAGCCACAGCCGTGGCACCGCGCCTGAAGAACTGCCAGAAGAAACAGCCTTGACCCTGCAAACGCCATCCGATCAGCCGCTTGCTCTTTCAGCCGGGAGCGACGAGGCGCAGCGCAAACGGGCAGTCATCCAGGCCGCCATGGCCAGCGCCAGGGCACGGCAGGGCCATGGCTGAACCGACGCCGCCCAGCCCCAGCCCGCTCAGCACTGAACTGATGTCTCCGGGTACACCGACCAAAGCCGCCGGCTTTCTTCAGGGTGCCCTGCTTCGCCCCGCGCGCGGCCTGATGGACCGGCTGACGTATCCCCGCAAATTTTTGCTGATCTTCTTGCTCTTTGCGCTGCCGCTGGGGCTGACGTTGTATCTCCTGGTGGCCGAAGTCAACCAGTCGGTCCGCTTTGCCGAAAAGGAAATCATGGGCGTGCATTACCTGCGCCCCTTGCGGCTGCTGCAGGAGCAGGTGGCGCGCAGCCGGCTGGCCGCGGCAGCCTACCTCGGGGGACAGGTTGACCAGCGGCCCGAGCTGATCCGGGTGCAGGAAACCATCAAGACCGTGCTGGTCGAGCTTGACCACCTCGATGCGGAGTTTGGCAGCAAGCTTGAATCGACCTCGAAACTCGGCGTCATCAAGGAAAACTCTGCCTTCCTGTCGAACCGGCTGCTCGCCGTGCCGCCGGTCAACACCGACCCGCTGCATGGCATGCTGCAAGATGACATCGGCACGCTGGTGGCGCATGTCGGCGACCTGTCCAACCTGATCCTGGACCCCGACCTTGACTCGTACTACCTGATGGAAGCGGTGCTGCTCAAGCTGCCTGACGCGGCCGATCTGCTGCTGCAGGCGCGGCTGCTGGTGCAGGTGCACGGGCAGGCCAAGGCGCTGCCCCGGCAAGCCAACGAAGCTCAGAGTGCCGACCTGATCCGGCTGAGCGGCCTGATCGAATCCAACTTGAGCCGCACCCAGTACGGCACGCAGACGGCTTTCAAGAATGAAAAGACCGGCCAGCTCAAGCTGCGCCTGACCGATGCGGCGCAAACCTACGACCTGGCCATAAAAGACGCGGTGACGGCCCTGCGCGGGCTGACCGAGCCCGGCGCGGCAGCGGCCGACGCCGACATGGCCCGGCTGCTGCTGGCACGCGCGCAGGCCGCCAATTTCATTCTGGGCGAGCGCGAGTCGGCGGAGCTGGAAAACCTGCTCAATGCGCGCATCAGCAGCTTCAAGCAGCGCCTGGTGGTGGTCGTTGCCTTCGTCTCTGCCGTGCTGGCCGTGGTGCTGTACCTGCTGCTGGCCTTTTATGCCGGCGTGATGCGCACCGTGACCGGCCTGCGCGAAGCGTCCGAACGCATGCTGGACAACCGTGACGACAACGCCGCCACGCTGGCCACGCGGGACGAATTGGGTGAAGTGGTGCGCGCCTTCAATCGCGTGGCAGACCGGATGCGCACCGAAAAAACGCAGGCCGAGGTTGAAAGCCGTCGCGCCCGCGCGGCAGAAGAAGAGGTGCTGTCGCGCGAGTCCGAGCTGGTCCGGGCGCGGCAGGTGGCCGAGGAAGCGGTTCGCGCCAAGGCGTCGTTCCTGGCGACCATGAGCCACGAGATCCGCACACCGCTCAACGGCGTGGTCGGCATGAGCGCCCTGCTGGCCGAAACCGCGCTGGACGCCGAGCAGCGCGATGTGCTCCAGACCATCCGGCTCTCCAGCGACCAGCTGCTGGCCGTGCTCAGCGACATCCTGGACTTCTCGAAAATCGAATCGGGCCGGTTCGACCTGGAGAGCGAACCCGTCAGCGTTCACAACATGATCGAGGAAGCCTGCGACATTGCCGCACCCCGTGCCCGCGAGAAAGGCATAGAGCTGATCGTCGATGTCGCGGGCTCATCGGCAGGCGGTCCGCCGCCCGCCATCCTGGGCGATGTGACGCGGCTGCGCCAGATCCTCATCAACCTGGTCAACAATGCGGTGAAGTTCACCGAACAAGGCTCGGTTTCAGTCAACAGCCGGCTGGCCGAGCCGCCAGACGCGCAGGGCAAGGCGCTGATCGAGTTCAGCGTGCATGACACCGGCATCGGCATTCCGCCCGAGCGGGTGGGCGCCCTGTTCCAGGCGTTCATGCAGGTCGATGCCTCCACCACCCGCAAATATGGCGGCACCGGCCTGGGCCTGGCCATCTGCAAGCGGCTGGTCGAGCTGATGGGGGGTGAAATCAGCGTCAAGAGCAGGCTTGGCAAGGGTTCTGTGTTTTCCTTCACGATACGGGCCGCGCTGGCCGAGCTGCCCAAGGAGCTGACACCGATTGACGCGGCAGCCCTGCAGGACAAGCGCGTGCTGGTGGTGGACGACCACCACGTCAACGTGCGGGTGCTGATACGCCAGCTGCGCCAATGGGGCATGCGCGTGGCCAGCGCCGTCTCCGGTGCGGCGGCGCTCGATGTGCTGGCGAATACCGCCATGCCCGACATCATCATCACCGACATGCACATGCCGGGCATGGACGGCCTGCAACTGGCCGGCCACATCCGCGCGATGCCCGGCGGGGCGCGTCTGCCGCTGATCCTGCTGAGTTCCGGTTTCATGCCGGGCGGCGCGTGCGCAGGGCCTTTCAACTCCCGGCTGCTCAAGCCGGCCCGGCAGAACCAGCTGTTCGATGCCCTGGCCCGCTGCCTGTCCTCGGACGCCGCGCTGCAGGCCATCGCGGCGGAGCGCCTGGACCGCAAGAAAAACGTGACCATCCTGGTGGCCGACGACAACCTGGTCAACCTGAAGGTGGCCTGCGGCATCCTGGCGCGGCTGGGCTACGACGCGGTAACGGCCGCCGACGGCATCAAGGCGGTGGAGGCGGTGGCGCAGAGCATTGACAGCGGGCGTCGCTTCGGCGCCATTTTGATGGATCTGCACATGCCCGGCATGGACGGGCTGGAGGCCACCCGCACCATCAAGCAGCGTTTCGGCCCAGACGCGCCGCCCATCATCGCCCTGACCGCCGACGCCTCCATCGAAGACCGGGAGCGCTGCGAAGCCAGCGGTATGGATGATTTCCTGACCAAGCCCTTGCAAGTGGTCGAGCTGACCCGCTCGCTGATGCGCTGGACCGAATCATCATCCTTTGAAAACACCATGTCACCAACGCCGTCCGCAGCCTCTTCTGACGCCACTGCGCTCATCTCCTCCGTCAAGGCCGTGGACTTCGCGCGGCTCGACGGATTTCGTGAATTCGACCCTGACATGGAAACCGCCTGCGAAGTCGTCGGCCTTTTCATCGCCGACACCCCGGTCCGCCTGGCGGCCATTGCGCACGCCAACAGGCAGGCCAACACTGTGTCACTGGCCGAAGCGGCCCATGCGCTCAAGGGCGCGGCCTCGAATGTCGGCGCGCAGCTGCTGGTGGGGCTGAGCGCCAGAATCGAGCACCTGGCCAGCGCGGGCACGATCCCGGCGGACATGGACGAGATGCTGGGCGAGCTGCAGGCAAGCTGGCAGGCCACCCGGACCGAACTGCAGGACTGGCGCGCCGCCGTCAACACCAAGGAAGCCGCCAGCACGGAGCCGTCCTGAGTTGCCCGGCTGGCTAGAACGAAATCCTTCTGGGTTGCAACACCAGCAGCCTGATTGCTACTGAATTCATAGCTGTTTGCGCATGCTCTGCCTGCGCCGCAGCCGCTTTTGGAGCGCAATTGCCCTGACTTGCAACAGCTGCGGAACGGCCATCAGTTTGCTACAGAATAAATAGCTGCTTGCGCAAGCGCTGTCTGCGCTGGTGGCACTTTCCATGCTTAATTGCACAAGTTCAGCGCTGCCGCGTGTTTTTCCTTCCCCGCTGGGGAAAGGCCGGGATGCGGGTCTGCCCGCATTCCGCCCGAACCCTCAAAAGCTGGGCAGCGTTTTCGAGTCAGGGTGAGTTGGCTCCAATACCTGATCTCGTCAGTTTTAGGTTTTTTTCCTTATTTCTTTTTCGCTCGCTAAGGATGTGGGGATG
>JAQGNK010000163.1 GCA_028291905.1 Polaromonas sp. | reverse complement strand
TGTGATCGGCGAAATCGAGCGGCCGCAGCAGCCTTCTGAAAAACCCGAGTCATCCTGACCGCGAAGCTGCCGGGTTGCGGCATAAATTGCTATTTATTTAATAGCTGCCTGCACATGAAAACAATGGGCTGCAGCACTAAAACGCCATCAATTCATACGCTGAAGGCCTGCATCCAGAAGCAGCCAGCCACCACGGCAACGAACTGCGGGAAGCGCGCTGAAAACCGGCCTCAGCGCCCGGCGCGGCGCAGCCTGGACACGCGCTCGGCAATGGCGTCGATGTCCAGCGCATCCTCGGCATGGGCCAGGTAGGTTTCCAGGTCGGCCAGCGCATAAACCACGTCGCCCTGCGCCGCCCAGGCCAGGCCGCGGTCGCGGTACTCGCTCCAGGCGTCGGGCTGCAGCACGATCAGGCGGTCCTGCACCGCGATCAGGCGCGGCCAGTCCTCTTGGGTCTTGTGGATTTCCTGCAGGTTGCGCAGCATGCGGCTGATGATCTCGCGCGGCGGCGCCGACTGCAGGTACAGCCCCATCGGCACCTCGAACTCGTCGCTGGCGCCGCTGCGCTGGCGGTAAGGCTCCAGCCGCTCGGCCAGCTCTTCGCGGCTGAGGGACTGGCCGTTGAACGGGTCAATCACCACCTGGCCCTTGGGCAGGTTGACCTTGACCATGAAATGCCCCGGAAAAGCCACGCCCCGCGCATTCAGCCCCAGCCCCACCGCCAGCTCCAGCCACAGCACCGCCAGCGTGATCGGAATGCCCCGGCGGGTGCGCAGCACCGAGTTGAGGTAGCTGTTGTCGGGGTCGTAGTAGTCGTTGATGTTGCCGCCAAAGCCCAGGTCGCGAAAGAAGAACTGGTTCAGCGAGCGCAGGCGCTGCAGCTCGGGCGCATCAACCGGCAGGCGGCGCTTGAGCCGGGCCAGCAGCTGATCGACATCGCCCAGCACCTGCTGGACATCAAGGTCGGGGTATTCGTCCTGCGCCAGGCTGACGGCGGCCTCCAGCAGGGGGAAATGCGTATCGCTCTCGACCAGGCTGGAAAAATATTGCAACGGGGACGGTACGGTCAGATTTAATGGCATGGCGCTACTTTCTCACAAACCGGCGCCGGATGCGAGCCAGGCAACGCAGTGCGGCTTGCGCTTGGTCAAGTGGCGCCAAGTTCAACAGCCAGGCATCAGCGGCGCAGCAGCTGGCGGACTTTCAGGCCGGACAGCATGACAGCTATGAAATAAATAGCAGCTGATGCAACCAGGACAAGCGCCAGCAGGCCGATCCGCTGGAAATACTGGTGCTTCAGGCCGAGCCAGTCCACCGCGTCGGCGGCCCACAGCAAGAACGACCCCAGCAGCGCGCTGGCGCCGCCCACCTGCAGCCCGAACTTGAGCCAGCCAGGGGCCGGCGCGTAGCTGCCGCGCTTGATCAGGCCGATCAGCAGGCACAAGGCATTGATCAGCGCGCCGATGCCAATCGCCAGCGCCAGCCCGGCATGCTGGAAATACGGCACCAGCGCCAGGTTGAGCAGCTGGGTGATGACCAGCACCATGACCGCGATCTTCACCGGCGTCTTGATGTCCTGGCTGGCATAAAAACCCGGCGCCAGCACCTTGATGGCGACCAGCCCGAGCAGCCCGGCGCCGTAGCCCATCAGCGCCGGCGTGGTCTGCAGCACGTCCCGGTCGGTGAAGGCGCCGTAGTGATAGAGCGTGGCCACCAGGCCCTGTGAAAACGTCAGCAGCGCCACCGCGCACGGCACGGCCAGCAGCACCACGATGCGCAGGCCCCAGTCGAGCATGGCCGAGTACCGGGCCGCGTCGCCCGCGCCCTTGGCGGCGGCCAGCTGCGGCGTCAGCACCACGCCGATGGCCACGCCGAGCATGGCGGTCGGGAACTCCATCAGCCGGTCGGCATAGGTGAGCCAGCTGACGCTGCCGGGCGCCAGGTGCGAGGCGATCTGGGTGTTGATCAGGAGCGAAATCTGCGCCACGCTGACGCCCAGCAAGGCCGGCACCATCAGCTTGGCGATGTTCCTGCTGCCTGGGTCGGCCCATGCCTGCCGCACGGCGGACGCTGTGAACCTGATCCTGGGCAGCAGGCCGAGCCGCAGCAGCGCCGGCACCTGCACCCCCAGCTGCAGCGCGCCGCCGATCATCACGCCCACGCCCAGCGCATAGACCGGCTCGATGCCCAGCGACTTGAACCATGGCGCGCCCAGCCAGGCGGCGCCGATCATCGCGACGTTGAGCAGCACCGGCGTGGCTGCCGGCACCGCAAAGCGCCGCCAGGTGTTGAGCACGCCCGACGACAGCGCCACCAGCGACATGAAGCCGATGTACGGAAACATCCAGCGCGTCATGAACACGGCCGCCGCATAGCCGCGCGGCTCCTGCTGCAGGCCGCTGGCCATGGCCCAGACCAGCAGGGGCGCGGCCAGCACGCCCAGCGCGCAGGTCAGCAGCAGCACCCAGGTAAGCAGCGTGGCGACCCGGTCGATCAGCAGCTTGGTAGCCTCTTCGCCGTGCTGCGCCTTGTTGGCGGCCAGCACCGGCACGAAGGCCTGGCTGAAGGCGCCCTCGGCGAACAGGCGGCGAAACAGGTTGGGAATCCTGAACGCCACATTGAAGGCATCGGTCATGGCGCTGGCGCCGAATGAAGAGGCGATCAACAGCTCCCGCACCAGGCCGGTGACGCGGGAAAGCAGGGTGAACAGGGAGACGGTGGAGGCGGATTTGAAAAGTGACACGGCAGGAGTTTATGCGGTGGCCGGCGCGCCAACGTTCAGCAACAAATTTCTGGCCGCAGGGCCTGCGCTGGCGCGCGCCGGTGAAAGTAATATCAAAACCCTTCACTTACGGGCTTGGGCGAAACAGCCGCAGGGGCTTTGCCGTTGACCCCGACAGGCCGTCCTGCTTTGCGACTCAACACCATGAACCCTTTCCATAGCTTGCGTTTTTCCATCGCCCCTGCCCTGGCGCCAGTGCATCCAGTTCATCCAGCGCCTGCGCGCCGCCTTGCCCTGCCTGCCGGCGCCGCCTTGGTCGCAATGGCCGTGGGCATGCCGCCGCTGCAGGCGCAGGCGCAGGCGCAGGAAGACACCGGCAGGATGCTGAAGGAAACCGTCATCAGCGCCAGCCGCGCCGAGCAGCGCCGCTTCGATGCGCCGGGCGCGATTGACGCGGTGCAGGTCGATCCGTTCCGCGCCGCATCGCCGCTGGTCAACCTGTCCGAGCTGATGGGCGGCGTGCCAGGCCTGCAAATACGCGACCGGCAAAATTTCGCGCAGGATCTGCAGCTGTCCGTGCGCGGCTTTGGCACCCGATCGACCTTCGGCGTGCGCGGCGTGCGGATCCTGATCGACGGCATTCCGGCCACCATGCCCGACGGCCAGGGCCAAGCGGCCACCGCCAGCCTGGTCTCGGCCCAGCGCATCGAGCTGCTGCGCGGCCCGCTGGCCCAGCTCTACGGCAACGCGGCCGGCGGCGTGCTCCAGGTCTTCACCCGCGACCCGCCGGTGACGCCGGAAAAGCCCGACTACAGCCTGTCGGGCGGCGCCGGCGCCAACGGCCAGCGCCACTTCGCCGCCGGCATCGCGGGCGGCAGCGAGACCCTGGGCGGAGTGCTCGATGTGTCGCGCTATGAGACGGACGGTTTTCGCGACCACAGCGCCGCCCGGCGCGTCCAGCTCAATGCCAAGGTCGTGGCCAGGCCGTCGGCCGACACCCAACTGACCGGCGTCGTCAACCTGTTTGACCAGCCGCTGGCCGAAGACCCGCTCGGCCTGACCCATGCACAGTTCAACCAGAACCCGCGCCAGGTGGTAGCGGGCGCGCTGGTTTTCAATACCCGCAAGACCGTCGAGCAGCGGCAAGCCGGGCTGGTGCTGGAGCACCGATTGGCAGCGGGCGACACGCTCAATGCCCGCGTTTATGGCGGCGCCCGCAAGGTGGACCAGAAGCTGGCCTTCCAGACCAATGGCGTGGTCAATCTGGACCGCACCTATGGCGGCGTCGGCGCCAGCTGGACACATGCGATGCAGGTCAACCAGCTACCGCTGCGCTGGACCGTGGGCGTCGAGGCTGACCAGCTGAACGAGACGCGCAAGGGGTTTGACAACCTGGGCGGCAGCAACGGGCTCCTGCGCCGCCACGAGGACGACACGGCGCGCAACAATGATGTGTTCGGCCAGCTCGACTGGACTTTTGCCCCCGACTGGCAGGCGATTGCCGGCGTGCGCGCCAGCCGGGTGCGGTTCAGTGTCGATGACCGCTTCAACCAGGCAGCCAGCAGCACCAGCGGCAGCGTGGAATACCGCCAGACCAGCCCGGTCGTGGGCCTGGTCTGGCATGCCGGCGAAACACTGAACGTCTATGCCAACCTGGGCACCGGATTCGAAACGCCGACGCTGGCCGAAAGCGCCTACCGCCCGAATGGCGCGCCCGGACCCAACCTGGCGTTGAAAGCCTCGACCAGCACCCAGGGCGAAATCGGGGTCAAGCTGCGCAGCGGACGGCACAGTTTTGATGGCGCGCTGTTCGAAGCCAGGAGCCAGGACGAGATCGTCTCCTCGCAGTCCAGCGGCGGCCGCGCGATTTTCCAGAACGCAAACCGCACCACGCGGCGCGGCATCGAGGCGTCCTGGTCTGCGAGATGGCCGGGGCTGGACACCCGCATCGCCTACACCCTGCTCGATGCGCGCTTCAAGTCGCCTTTTCTCGGTGCCCAAGGCCTGGTGCCCGTGGGCAACCGGTTGCCAGGCGTCCCCAGGCACAGCCTGTTCGCCGACGTGCAGGCCAGCGTGTCGGACACGGCCAAGGCAGGCCTGGAAATGCGAATGGAAAGCAAGACCTATGTGAACGACCTGAACAGCGACGCGGCGCCGGGTTACGCGGTCTTCAATGCCAGCCTGAGCCGGGAAGTCCGGCTGAACGGCGCAAAAGTGGTGCTGTATGGCCGCGTTGACAACCTGTTTGGCAAAAATCACGCAGGCTCGGTGATCGTGAATGACGCCAATGGGCGCTACTTCGAGGCTGCGCCGGGACGCCGCCTATTTGTCGGCGCCCGCACCCTGTTTTAGAAACAATACGGCCCTGGACAGGCGCGCTTGGCGCTGGCGTCAGTGCGCGGCCATCGGCCAAACGGCTGAAAACAGCGCAATATCGTATAATCGCGGGCTTTGCTGCATCATCCACAGACTCCTCCCAGGATTAAAGGAAATTTATTATGGCAACCGCCAAACCCAAGAAAAAGAACCCCCGTCTCGCCTCCGGCCGCAAGCGCGTCC
>JAQGNK010000132.1 GCA_028291905.1 Polaromonas sp. | reverse complement strand
TCTTCAGGCCATGCACGCCCCAGAGGCAGGCAAAGCCGGCGATGAAGCCGATGATCAGGCCGCCGCCGATGCCGACGTTGCCGGCTGCGGGGGTGATGGCGACCAGGCCGGCGACAGCGCCGGAAGCGGCGCCCAGCATCGAGGCCTTGCCGCGCATCAGCGCTTCGCCCAGGCACCAGGCCAGCACGGCAGCGGCG
Source organism: Polaromonas sp. (assembly GCA_028291905.1). GTDB lineage: Bacteria > Pseudomonadota > Gammaproteobacteria > Burkholderiales > Burkholderiaceae_C > Polaromonas. The sequence continues at coordinate 3,025 of JAQGNK010000132.1, read as the reverse complement.
GTGGCGCCCAGGGTGTTGATGAAGGCCAGTGCGGCAAAGCCGTTGGCTTCCAGCGCCGAGCCGGCGTTGAAGCCGAACCAGCCCACCCACAGCAGGGAGGCGCCGACCATCGTCAGCGTCAGGCTGTGCGGCGCCATGGCTTCCTTGCCGTAGCCGATGCGCTTGCCCACCATGAAGGCGCCGACCAGGCCGGCCACGGCCGCATTGATGTGCACCACGGTGCCGCCGGCGAAGTCCAGCGCGCCCGACTGCCAGATGTAGCCGGCCTTGCCGTTCATCGCATCGACCACTTCCTTGCCGGTGTAGGCGTCAGGGCCCATCCAGAACCAGACCATGTGCGCCATCGGGGCGTAGCTGAAGGTGAACCAGATGACCATGAACAGCAGCACCGCCGAGAACTTGATGCGCTCGGCGAAGGCGCCGACGATCAGGCAGCAGGTGATGCCGGCAAAGGTGGCCTGGAAGACGGCGAACACGATCTCGGGAATGACGACGCCCTTGCTGAAGGTCGCCGCGTTGGCGAACGAGCCGGCCGCGTTGTCCCAGATGCCCTTCATGAACAGCCGGTCGAAGCCGCCGAAGAAGGCATTGCCCTCGGTGAAGGCCAGGCTGTAGCCGTAGATGAACCACAGCACGACGATCAGCGAGAACGTCACCATGACCTGCATCAGCACCGACAGCATGTTCTTGCTGCGCACCAGGCCGCCGTAGAACAGCGCCAGGCCCGGCACGACCATCAGCAGCACCAGGATCGTGGAAACCATCATCCAGGCGGTGTCGCCCTTGTTGGGAACCGGCGCCGGCGCGGCGGCGGCTGCGCCCGAAGCAGCGGCGGCAGGTGCAGGCGCGGCGACCGCAGCCGCTGCGGCGGCGGAAGCGGAAGGTTCGGCGGCAGGCGCGGCTGCGGCAGCCGGTGCGCTGTCAGCGGGGGCCGATGCGGCGGGCGTCTGCGCCCAGACGGTCGCGGTCGCACCCGCGCCCAGCAGGCTCAGTCCCAGCACCAGGGAGGCAAGTAGTTTTTTCATGTCGATAGTTTTCTGTTTTTTATGGGGGAGGGCAGGGCCTAGAGCGCTTCCTTGCCGGTTTCGCCAGTGCGGATGCGAACGACCTGCTCCAGGTCATAGACAAACACCTTGCCGTCGCCAATTTTTCCGGTGCGGGCGGAGGTTTCGATGGCTTCGATCACCCGGTCCACCAGGTCGTCCGACACGGCCGCCTCGATCTTGACTTTGGGCAGGAAGTCGACCACGTACTCGGCGCCCCGGTAGAGCTCGGTATGGCCTTTCTGGCGGCCGAAGCCCTTGACCTCGGTCACGGTAATGCCCTGCACACCCATGCCGGAGAGTGCTTCGCGCACTTCGTCCAGCTTGAACGGTTTGATGATGGCGGTGACAAGTTTCATTTCAGTTTTCCTCCAGGATGAACAATGGGGCAGCAACTGGGGGCCACTGCCGTCGGCATGACCGGGTTCGTGGCGTCAAAACCCGTGTGTTGTCAAAGAACGAAGCAGCAGGCGTGGGGAACGGGGTTGGCACGCATCGCAGCTCCGGTTATTTTTAAAAAATGGCGGAACTTCTTTAGCAGGGACCGTGCCAGTTAATTTTTCAACTGCGTCAAAACACCCTGGCAATTTCAGGCCCTGCCGCGTTACCCTAGAGCATTACAAACTGTAACGAACCCGTGATGCACCAAATTGGTTCGTTGTCAGCGCACGAATTTGATGCATTTATAAGGAAGCTGACAAATGAGCCTGTCTTTAGTGCATAGCCGTGCCTTGCTGGGCCTTGATGCACGGCCTGTATGCGTCGAGGTGCATCTGGCCAACGGCCTGCCCAGCTTTACCCTGGTCGGCCTGGCCGATACCGAGGTCAAGGAAGCGCGCGAGCGGGTGCGCTCGGCGATCCAGAATGCCGGGCTGGAGTTTCCCGGCAACAAGCGCATCACGGTCAACCTGGCGCCGGCCGACCTGCCCAAGGATTCGGGCCGCTTCGATTTGCCGATAGCGCTGGGCATCCTGGCGGCCAGCGGGCAGATCGATGCGCGCAAGCTCGAAGGCTACGAGTTTGCCGGCGAGCTGTCGCTGGGCGGCGAGCTGCGGCCGGTGCGCGGCGCGCTGGCGATGAGCCTGGCCATTGCCCGGCCGGCGCGGGCCGCGCACCAGAAAATGCCGCGCCTGGTGCTCCCCAACGGCAGTGCGCAGGAGGCCGCGCTGGTGCCCGATGCTGAAATCTATGGGGCCCATCACCTGCTCGATGTGGTGCGGCAGTTCTTGCCGGGCGACGCGGCGCCCGAGCCAGGGGACGGCTGGGCGCGCATGGCCTCCAGCGTGCCGCTGCAGCAGCCGGTGTATGCCGATTTGGCCGATGTCAAAGGCCAGTCGGCGGCCCGGCGCGCCCTGGAGATCGCGGCCGCCGGCGGCCACAGCGTGCTGATGGTCGGCTCGCCCGGCTCGGGCAAGTCGATGCTGGCGCAGCGCTTTGCCGGACTGCTGCCGGCCATGACCACCGAAGAAGCGCTGGAAAGCGCCGCCGTCGCCTCGCTGGGCGGGCGCTTCACACTGGAGCAGTGGGCGGTGCGGCCGACCTGCGCGCCGCACCACACGGCCAGCGCGGTGGCGCTGGTGGGCGGCGGCTCGCCGCCGCGCCCGGGTGGACATAAACAAAGTTAGAGCCACCCAAGCTCTTTAGGAATCAACCACTTATAAGAGCCTGAAACAAAGTTATACGCACGCACTAATCAAACTTAAGCATCAAAAATATTGAGTTGGTGTTTGTGTCGACGCCAAAGTGCTCCAAGCTGCTAAAAATCGCTGACCCATCCGCATACCCGAAAAACCCAGGCTCAGCGCGGTATCTGGCTGGTGTCGCATGTGTCAGTTGAAATGGGCACCCCCGGGTGGTCAATATCGTACCCCCGACAACAGCGAGGAACATAAGCCGGCATTTGCGTCTTGAACACAGCAAACAACCAATCGCCATGATGTGAAAAATTAAGCTATCTACGGCGTACAAAATTCTCAGCAGTG
>JAQGNK010000112.1 GCA_028291905.1 Polaromonas sp. | reverse complement strand
TGGTGCTGGAAATCGGCAACGAGCGCGGGAATTTTGAACGCGCTTTTCCGCACCTGGAGCCGCTCTGGTTTGAAACCAGCGCCGGCCCTGACCAGGTTTTGCTGCTGACGCGGGAACAGCTGGCCTGAACCTTCGCTTTCGTATGTCGGAGCGCAAGCGCTTTGCCGGGCGCCTTGCGACCCGACCCTATTTCTTCAGTCTGTTGGTTTACATGATTACCCTTAAAAACGTGGTGCTGCGTCGCGGCTCCAAAGTGATTCTCGACAGCGCGACTGTCACCCTGAACCCTGGCGAGAATGTCGGCCTGGTGGGCCGCAACGGCGCGGGCAAGTCGTCGCTGTTCGCCATGCTCAACGGCACGCTGCACGAGGATGGCGGCGAATACTACATTCCGGCGCAGTGGAAAATGGCGCAGGTCGCGCAGGACATGCCCGAAACCGAGCAAAGCGCCACCAGCTACGTGATCGAGGGCGACGTGGTGCTGCTGGCCGCGCAGGCCGAGGTCGATGCGTCAGAACTCAGCGGCGACGGCGACCGCATGGCGCATGCCTACATGGACCTGTACGACTCCGGCGCGCACGATGCGCAGGCGCGGGCGCAGGCGCTGATTCTCGGGCTGGGTTTCAAGCTCAGCGAACTCGACAACCCGGTCAACAGTTTCTCGGGCGGCTGGCGCATGCGGCTGCAGCTGGCGCGGGCGCTGATGTGCCCGTCTGACCTGCTGCTGCTCGACGAGCCGACCAACCACCTGGATTTGGACGCGCTGGTGTGGTTGGAAGCCTGGCTCAAGCGCTACCAGGGCACGATGCTGGTCATCAGCCATGACCGCGAATTCCTCGACGCGGTGACCGATGTGACGGTGCACATCGAAAGCGCCAAGCTGACCCGCTACGGCGGCAACTACAGCAAATTTGAAGACCTGCGCGCCGAGCAGATGGCGCTGCAGCAAGGCGCCTACTCCAAGCAGCAGGACAAGATCGCCCACCTGCAAAAATTCATCGCCCGCTTCAAGGCCAAGGCGAGCAAGGCCAAGCAGGCGCAAAGCCGCGTCAAGGCGCTGGACCGGATGGAAAAAATCGCGCCGCTGCTGGCCGAGGCCGATTTCACCTTCGAGTTCAAGGAGCCGGCCAACCTGCCGAACCCGATGCTGTCGATGCAGAACGCCTACTTCGGCTATCCTGCGCCCGAGGACGCGCCCGAAGGCACGCCGCCCACCGTCATCGTGCAGAACGTCAGCAAGTCGGTGCTGGCCGGCCAGCGCATCGGCATCCTGGGCGCCAACGGCCAGGGCAAATCGACCGTGGTCAAGACCATCGCCCGCGCGCTGGCGCCGATTGAAGGCGACATGACCGAAGGCAAGGGCCTGAACATCGGCTACTTCGCCCAGCAGGAACTCGACGTGCTGCGCCCTGCCGACAACCCGCTGGAGCACATGATCCGGCTGGTGAAGGAAGTCAGCGCCGCCGGCAAGCTGGGCAACCAGCCAACCCGCGAGCAGGACCTGCGCAGCTTCCTGGGCAATTTCAATTTCGGCGGCGACATGGTCAAGCAGTCGGTCGGCAGCATGAGCGGCGGCGAAAAAGCGCGGCTGGTGCTGTGCATGATCGTCTGGCAGCGGCCCAATTTGCTGCTGCTCGATGAGCCGACTAACCACCTCGATTTGGCCACCCGCGAGGCGCTGTCGATGGCGCTCAATGAATTCGAGGGCACCGTGATGCTGGTCAGCCATGACCGCGCCCTGCTGCGCGCAGTGTGCGACGAGTTCTGGATGGTGTCGCGCGGCGGCGTGGCGCCGTTCGACGGCGACCTGGACGACTACCAGCGCTACCTGCTCGACGAAGCCAAGCGCCAGCGCGAAGAGGCCAAGAAGGCAGGCAGCGCGGCGGCCGCACCGGTCGCTACCAAAACAATAGCTGCCAGCGCAGACAAGGCAAGCGCTGCGGGCACATTTGATGCCCAAAAGTCGGCCACCGGCAAGAAGGACGACGCCCAGCGCCGCCAGCAGCAGTCCGAGAGCCTGAAGCCGCTGCGCAAGGAGCTGGAAAAGATCGACCGCCAGCTGCACAGCATGAATACCGAGAAGGCCAGCCTGCAAACCTTGCTGACAACGGCCAAGGCGCCGGCGGAAATCGCCCAGACCGGCAAGCGCCTGAAGACGATCGAGGCTGATTTGGCGAAGCTGGAAGAGCGCTGGCTGGAAGTAACGGAAAAAATCGAAGCAGTCGCGGTATAAAGTGGGCGTCGGCTGGCCCTGCCGGCTATCCGACGCTTGAACTGCTTTTACTGCATTAACCCCATCAGGCGCACCAAGCGCTTGATGGCCTGAAAGGGATTCGCATGATTCTCAACGCCATGGACCTGGCTGCCGACGATGCCAACCTGCAGGCCGCCGTCAGGCGCGGCCGCAAGCTGCTCAACAAGCGGGCGCTGGTAGCCGGCTTTGCCAGCGCGGTGCCGGTGCCCGGCCTGGACTGGGCGGTGGATGCGGCGCTGCTGTCCAGGCTGATTCCCCAGCTCAACAAGGAATTCGGCCTGGCGCCCGAGCAGCTTGACCAGCTCGACCCCACCAAGCGCGAGCAGGTCGAAAAAGCCGCCGCCGTAGTGGGCTCGGTGCTGATCGGCAAGTTCATCGGCCGCGACCTGATCATCAAGGCCGCCACCAGGCTCGGCACCCGCTTGGTCACCAAGCAGGTCGCCAAGTTCGTGCCGCTGGCCGGCCAGCTGGTGGCCGCCGGCATCGGCTATGCGGCGATCCGCTATTTTGGCGAGCAGCATATGAAGGACTGCGTGCGGGTGGCCCGGCAGGTGCAGCTGGCCCTGCCGCTGGCTTCGCCCCGCTAGAAGGCCCTTACCCGAGGGTACGTCAACAGCCGCCCGAAACTGCCAGTCAGCGCAAAGCGCCCTGGCCGCCTACAGCTTCACCACCACCCGGCCGCGCACCTTGCCGGCCATCAGGTCGGCGGCTTTCTCGGCGGCGCGGTCCAGCGGGACTTCCTCCACCATCGATTCCAGCTTGGCCGTTTCCAGGTCCAGTGCCAGCCGGCTCCAGGCTTCCTGGCGCCGGGCCAGCGGCGCCATCACGCTGTCGATGCCGGCCAGCGTCACGCTGCGCAGGATGAAGGGCATGACGGTGGACGGAAAATCCGCGCCCTGCGCCAGTCCGCAGGCCGCCACCACGCCGCCGTAGCGGGTCTGCGCGCAGGCATTGGCCAGCGTGTGCGAGCCCACTGCATCGACCACCGCCGCCCAGCGCTCCTTCTGCAGCGGCTTGCCCGGCGTTGACAGCTCGGCCCGGTCAATGACGCGGGCGGCGCCCAGCTGCCGCAGGTAGGCTTCCTCGCTGGCCTTGCCAGTCGCGGCGACCACGCTGTAGCCCAGCTTGCCCAGCAGGGCGACAGCCACGCTGCCCACGCCGCCGGTCGCGCCGGTCACCAGCACCTCGGCCCCGGCGGCTGCGGCCGGGCTCAGGCCGTGGCGCTCCAATGCCAGCATGCACAGCATGGCGGTGTAGCCGGCGGTGCCAATCGCCATCGCCTGCCGGGTGGTGAAGGCACCAGGCAGCCTGACCAGCCAGTCGCCCTGCAGCCGCGCCTGCTGCGACATCAGGCCCCAGCGGGTTTCGCCCAGCCCCCAGCCGTTGTGGACGAACCGGTCGCCAGGCGCCCAGCCCGCATGGCTGGATTCGAGCACCGTGCCCGCGCCGTCGATGCCGGCGACCATCGGCCAGCTGCGCACGACCGGGCCGGTGTTGGTGATGGCCAGCGCGTCCTTGTAGTTCAGGCTCGAATACTCGATTTGCGCCAGCACGTCGCCGTCGGGCAGCTGCGAGGCCTCGGTGTCGGCGACGGCGGCCGTGAAGCCGGCGTCCGATTTGAAAAGCTGAAGGGATTTGAACAAGGCATGTCTCCAGAAAAAAAGCCGCCGCCAGAAACGGCGGCTGCGGATGGGTCAGGTATTTTCAGATCGGCTGAAACCTGGAAAGGCTTCATGATGAACTGGCAGCTTGCGGCCAGCTGACGCAGCGGCGCCAGCCTTTTGGAATTCACGGATTTGCTATTTAATAAATAGCAGCTTGCGCAGGATTTTCCTGCGCTGCAGGCACTTTTTGCTTGGAAATATAAATTCCAGCCGCATTTGGCTGCAGGCATGGTTGCAGGAATTCTTTTACCTGGCAGCGCCGGATTGCCATGGGTTTTCCACTGGCTTGACGCGCCTGGACAGCCGCTGGAGAATTTATTGCCGTGCCAGCTGCCCTGGCGCCAAGCCATTCCCGAAAAATCCGCCAAACCCGCCAAACCAGGCCGCCTGCCATGCCTAACTCCGATACCGACCCCCACCAGCTCCAGCGTTTCCTGCAAGCCCAGGAGCCGGTGTATGCCGAGGTCTGCGCCGAGCTGGCAGCCGGCGCCAAGGCCAGCCACTGGATGTGGTTTGTCTTTCCGCAACTGAAGGCGCTGGGCCGCAGCGCCACCGCCCGGTTTTTCGGCATCGCCTCGCGGGGCGAGGCACTGGCCTATTGGCGGCACCCGGTGCTCGGGCCAAGGCTCAAGCAGTGCACCGAACTCGTCCTGGCAGTCGAGGGCAAGACGGCATTGCAGATTTTTCACTCGCCGGACAACCTCAAGCTCCATTCCTCGATGACCCTGTTCGCGCATGTCGCGCCCCAAGAGCCGCTGTTCAGGCAGGCACTGGACAAGTACTTTGACGGGAAAAGCGACGCGGCAACGGTTGAACTGCTGGAGGGTTTATAGTTTTTCAAGTAATTCCAATTCGCATTGGAAGCGAGAACAAGGCGCGAAGCCGGAGAACAGGCTTTGGCACGGCAAGGCGAAGCAACGTAGTTATCGTTTTCAATGCGGATTGGAATAAGGCAATGCTCAGCGGCGCTCGCTGATCTGCCAGCTGATTTTGGGAGGCCCCATGTCCATTCAACTCAATCACACCATTGTGTCAAGCCGTGATCCGCAGGCATCGGCGACATTCGTGGCGCAAATCCTGGGATGCGCCGCGCCGGTACCGTTCGGCCCGTTTCAGGCCCTGGCGCTGGACAACGGCGTCACCCTTGACTTCATGCACGCCGATGGCCGCATCACACGGCAGCACTACGCTTTTCTTGTCAGCGAGGATGAATTCGAGGCGATTTTTGGCCGCATCCGGGAGCGCGGCCTGCCCTACTGGGCCGATCCGGGGCATGCGCACCCCGGCAAGATCAACCATGGAGACGGCGGGCGCGGCGTTTACTGGAACGACCCCGATGGCCACAGCCTGGAAATCCTTACCCGCCCCTACGGCAGTGGCAGCCAATAACTCATCGGACCCGGCACCACGTCAGCGCTGAACCACGGTCCTTGCCTGGCCATGCCGCTGGCAGCAGCGTTTGCCGGCCAGCGCACTGCCAGGCCGACCCGCCTATTTCACCAGCGCCAGCAGTTCCCTGAACGCCGGGTGTTCGCAGCTGCGGGCCCACTCGAACGCCACCATCTCGGTGGTCACCAGTTCGGCGCCATTGCCGGCCAGCCGGTCGAAGGCGGCGTCGCGGTTGCGCTCGCTGCGCGAGCCGCACGCGTCGGTAACGACCCAGACATCGAACTCCTCCTCCAGCAGCTCCAGCGCGGTCTGCAGCAGGCAGACATGGGCCTCGCAGCCGGCGATGACGATCAGGCTGCGGCCCTCTTCCTGCGGCTCGGGCGGCTTTTGCAGGTGCTTGGGCAGGCTGCGGGC
>JAQGNK010000111.1 GCA_028291905.1 Polaromonas sp. | reverse complement strand
CCTCGAATACATCTGAGTTGATATTGTCCATGCGATTTCAGAGCAAGTGAGCCCTTTATAGAGAAGCAGGTCTTTGAGTCAAAGAATTAGTCTGACCATTCAAACAATTTTTTGGTTTGGTGAATTTTGGTGTCGAAAAAACCGTTCAGCCCTATGGGGCTAATGTACTTCACCACTTAGGTCTGTTCGGCGTGAATCGTGGAAACAATCGCACCTGTTTTAGCGGTAGTGCAATACACCCCCCATTCAGCCATCAGCGCCTGTCGTTTTAAAAATTGCGTGCCGCGTTGATACGCGCGCTCCACCGCATCCGGCAGTTTATGGGCCAGTGCATGCTCTGCAACCTCACGAGGATAGGCTGTAGTCTCTGCAGTCCACATGCGAAATGTGGATCGGAAGCCATGAACCGTAATGCCTTCACCAGCGGCATCCACCCAAACAGGCTTGCTTCCCTCACTGTTCATGCGCCGGATGACCGCCGTCAATGACATATCGGATAGAGGCTGGCCCTTGGTGCCTGGAAATACGAACTTTCCACTATGCGGCATGGATGCCAACAAGGCCAAGGCAGCTTCTGATAAGGGCACTTGGTGCTCCCGGTGTGCCTTCATCCGGCTGGCAGGAATCGTCCACACTTTTTCTTTGAAATCAAACTCTGACCATTGCGCACCGCGTACCTCGCCAGACCGGCAAGCTGTAAGGATCGTTAACGCCATGGCGCGCGAGGCATTCCCCTCCCGTGCCTTGAGGGCAGCCATGAAGTCGCCAATTCGTTGCCACGGAATAGAGGGGTGATTTTTCGTCCTGGAAGTCTTGCTGATGTTGGCAAGTAAGTTCTCCAAGTGCCCTTTCCAGCGGGCTGGGTTTTCGCCAGTACGGTATCCGCTGGTGGTGGCCCATCCCAACACGGATTCGATGCGGCCCCGCAAACGGCTTGCTGTTTCGGTCTTGGTCTGCCAGATGGGGCCGAGACATTTGACAACCAGCGCCGTGTCAATCTCTGCCACCGGCAAGTGTCCAAAAACAGGGCTGGCATAGGTAGCCAAAGTGTTTGTCCATTGATCGAGGTGCTTGGCGTTTTTCCAGCTGGTCTTATGTGCTTCTATATAAGCCTTAGAACATTGGTCGAACGACATCATCCTTGCACGTTCCAGGGCCATGACCAATAGCTTTTGCTTTTTTTCGGTCAAGGGGTTGAGGCCATCGGCTAGGAGCTTGCGTGCAGCCAGCGCCTTTTGGCGCGCCTCAGCCAGACTGAACGTATGCGTCGCTCCGAGCCCCATACCGTAGGCCTTACCTTCACGCATGAATCGAAACAGCCAGCTCTTCACACCAGCTTTTGTAATTTGAAGGGTCAGCCCTCCCCCATCACCATAGAGACCTGGCTTGGTGAGCTTCGTAACCTGAAGCGCAGTGAGCTTTCCTATTTGTCGAACCATGAATTATTGACTATCAAAACAACTATCAAATTGTAGTCGGATTTGGTCGGATCGAATAGAACCCTCTAGGATTGTCTGAATTCATAAGTGTTTGTTTTTACTTATGAAATAGTACTTCTTAGGACTTTATTAGACAACTTTCATGCGGACACCGCTTCCGCCAAATCGGGTTTGAAGGTGTTCACCTTTTCAACAACCCTTGTATCTTGAGTTTGCAAATCACAACAGGCCCTTGGGCCTGTTTTTGCGTTTCTGCGGTTGCAAGCACAGCAGTGCCAGCGGGTTTGCGCAACTTCCTTTCTGCAAGACGGCATGATCCATGCCTTGGCGGCAATTTAAAAATTGCCAGGCGTTTTGCCGCGTTGCGCGTCGAGCAGCTGGCGCCTGCGCTTGGCCTTGTTTTTGGACGGCGGCCCGGCAGGCTGATCGCGCAGCGCCTGGGCTTGCCTGAGCCTGGCCTGCTCTGCTTCGGCCTTGCGCTTCTTGTTGCGAAAATGAACGATAGTGCGGCCCAGGCCGAAGCTGATGGAGGCGCTGACAGCCAGCAGAATGATGCTTGAGGTTTCCATATGGTTGGAGTTACGGCTGGTTGTTTTACAAAAACAGCGACTGCAGATCGTTTAAAAAATCGAAGCCTCTTTCAGTGGGCCTGACCTGCACGAAGTCGCGCTCAATCAAGCCCTTGCGCTCGGCTTCGTCGAGGCCTTGCTGAATCGCGGTGAACGGCAGGCCGGTCTTGTCCGCAAAATCCTGCAGCTTGAAGCCCTCTTTCAGCCGCAGCGCATTGAGCATGAACTCAAACGGCAGATCGGCCCGGCTGACTTCGGTTTCCTGCGCCAGCGCATCGCCGGCCAGTGCTTTTTCCATGTACAGCCGGGGTTCGCGTGCCCGCACCTGGCGCACCACCCGGTGGGCAAAGCTCAGCTTGCTGTGCGCGCCCGCGCCAATGCCCAGGTAATCGCCGAACTGCCAGTAATTGAGGTTGTGAAAGCAGCGATGCCCGGCCTTGGCATAGGCCGAGACTTCATAACGCTGCAGCCCGGCGGCTTCGGTCATCTCGGTGATCCGGTCGAGCATGGCATAAGCCGCATCCTCCTCGGGAATCACCGGCGGAAACTTGGCGAAGTAAGTGTTGGGCTCGATGGTCAGATGGTAAATCGAGATGTGAGGCGGCTGCAGCGCAAGCGCCACCTGCACGTCCTGCTCCAGATTTTGCAGCGTCTGGCCGGGCAGCGCATACATGATGTCGAGGTTGAAGGTGTCAAATGCCTGCGCGGCTTCCTCGACGGCGGCAATCGCCTGGGCGCGGTCATGCACACGGCCGAGCGCCAACAGGTGCTTGTCGTCGAAACTCTGCACGCCGATGGACAGGCGGTTCACGCCGGCGCTGCGAAAGGCCTTGAAACGGTCTTTTTCAAAGGTGCCTGGGTTGGCTTCGAGCGTGATTTCGCAGTCGGCCTCCAGCCGAAGCCGCGCCCGGATGTCGCCCAGCAGGCGGTCGATGGCTTGCGGCGAGAACAGGCTGGGCGTGCCGCCGCCAATGAAAATGCTGTGGACCGTGCGGCCCCAGACCAGCGGCAGCGACGCCTCCAGATCGGCCACCAGCGCATCGATGTAGCGCTGCTCGGGCATGTCGCCAGGCGCTTCATGCGAGTTGAAGTCGCAATACGGGCACTTCTTGATGCACCAGGGCAGATGCACATAGAGCGACAGCGGCGGCAGGGCCGCAAGCTGCAGCGTGCCGCCGCGCATGTAGTACTGAATGTCTTTGAGGGTCATCGGGATTCGGATGCGGTTTAGACAATGGACAGCCAGCGTTCGCGCAGCAACACGATCATCTGGCGCATCGCCTTGCCGCGATGGCTGTTGGCGTTCTTGACGCTCACCGGCAGTTGCGCGAAGGTCTGGCCAAATTCCGGAATGAACATCACCGGGTCAAACCCAAACCCGTTGCTGCCCACGGGCGCCAACGCAATTTCGCCCGCGACACGCCCCGAGGCAATCAAGGGCTCGGGGTCATCGGCAGAGCGCACCGCCACCAGCGTGCTAACCAACGCGGCGCGGCGCTGGGAAGGCTGTGTCAGGTGGGCCATCTGCGCCAGCAGGGCCAGCACGTTGCTGTCATCGCCCTTGGCGTAGCCAAACTGCGTCGCGTAAAACGCGGTGTCCACCCCCGGCAAGCCGCCAAACGCCTCGACGCACAGGCCCGCATCATCGGCCAGCGCCGGCAGGCCGCTGTAGGCAGATGCATGGCGGGCCTTGGCCAGCGCATTCTCGACAAAAGTGCGAAAGGGTTCTTCGGCTTCAGGAATACCCAGCGAAGCCTGGCTCAGCAGCGTCAAGCCCAGCGGAGCCAGCATCGCCTGCAGTTCGGCCAGCTTGCCCTGGTTGTTCGATGCCAATATGATTTTCATGATGAAACAGAGCCACAGCGCAGGTTCTATCTGCGCTGTGGCTATTAAATTAATAGTGAATTTTTCTGCAGCGCCACCAGTTCACGGATGCCTTTTTCGGCCAACCCCAGCAAAGCGTCCATTTCCTGACGCGAAAATGCCTGGCCTTCGGCCGTTCCCTGCACCTCGACGAAATGACCTGCACCGGTCATCACCACGTTCATGTCGGTATCGCATGCCGAATCTTCGCAATAGTCCAGATCGAGCAGCGGCGCGCCTTGCACGATGCCCACTGAAATGGCGGCCACATGACCACGAATCGGTGTTTGCGTAAGCTTCCCTTGCGCCAGCAGCTTGCTCACGGCATCGTGCGCTGCCACAAAAGCGCCGGTGATACTGGCGGTGCGGGTGCCGCCATCAGCCTGGAGCACATCGCAATCGATATAAATCGTGCGTTCGCCCAGATGCTTCAGGTCAAACACAGAGCGCATCGAGCGGCCGATCAGCCGCTGGATTTCCTGGGTGCGGCCGCTTTGCTTGCCGCGCGCGGCTTCGCGGTCATTGCGGGTATGGGTGGCACGCGGCAGCATGCCATATTCGGCCGTGACCCAGCCTTCGCCGCTGCCTTTTTTATGGCCGGGCACTTTTTCTTCCACCGACGCGGTGCAGAGCACGCGAGTGGCGCCGAACTCGATCAGCACCGACCCCTCGGCATGCATCGTGTAGTGGCGGGTAATGCTGACCGGGCGCAAGGCATCGGCAGCCCTTGCGTGGAATCGTTCAAACTGGCTCATCTTGAAAAACTTTCTGGAAGAAAACGCCGGCACTCGAAAAAGAAAAAGAGAATGCTGAAAACCTGGCAGCCCATGTGGAGCTGCGGCACATCAGCGAGGCACGGATCAGATTTTTTTTGCAGCCGAACGGCGTATGGCTTCGTTGATTTCGGCAATCGAACGCTCGATCATGGCTTCATCCAGATCATCATTCAGGTTGTCGGTCGAACCGGTCTGGATGGTAGAGGCAAATCCACCGTCCACGGCGCTGTCGGCAACGGCCTGCCCAGTGGTGGACTTAAAGGTATCAGGTGTTTCCCACTCCAGCGCCAATACTGTCACGTTGTCGCCACTTCTGCCACCGACCTGCAAGGCCTCCTCGACCAGTTCAGGCACCGCTTCGGACAAGCCCTGACGGGCCAGCTGCCACACAATCTCCACATCGCTCAGGCTGCTCCATAAACCATCAGAACACAGCATCAACTTGTCGCCCTGCAATACCGGGAAAGGCCCTGCAATGTCAAAAACCGGCTTGTTAGGCGAGCCCAGGCAGGTAAAAAGAATGTTGCGGTTGAGAAGTTCCAATTTACTCAATCCAGCCTGTTCATGCTCCCGCTCAATGAAGGAATGATCTCGGGTGCGCACCAGCAATTCGCCATCCCGCACCACGTAGAGCCGGGAATCTCCGCAATGTATCCAGGTCGCGCTGCTGCCTTGCAAGAGGGCAACCACCAGGGTCGTTCGCGGCGTGTCCAGCATGCCTTTTTGGGAAGCGTAGCGAATGATCTGATGATGGGCGGCCAACAGCGCCCTTGAAAGGAATTGAGCCGGATCGTCAATGACGGGCCTGGCTTCCTTCTGATAGAGAGCTGAAACCGTTTCCAGCGCCAGCTGGGCCGCAACCTCCCCTTCAGGATGGCCGCCCATGCCGTCTGCCAGTACGAACAACCCAGACTCCTGGGTATAGCAATAGCCCATCCGATCTTCATTGTTGGCTCTGCCGCCTATCCGGCTGAGCTGGAAAACCGAGAATTTCATTTGGGCTTGGGTGTCAAGGCATCGTTGGCCTTGCGGGCCGTTTTCTTGGTGTCTGCCACCACATTGTCAAACTGCAGGCGAACTCTTTCGCTGACGGTGAGCTTGGTGTAGCGACGCTCGCTTTCCCGGCTCAACTCCTTTTGCAGAGCAAATACGGACTGGGGACGCGACAGGGGATCGAGCGACATGCACCACTCAACCACCTCGATCATGTTGTCCGAGTACACACCACGCAGCCGCGACAGCGAAAGTGACAGCCGGTCCTTTTCAAGGCGCTGGGGCGCATCATTGGGCGGATAGCCCTGCATGCTGGCATAAATGCAGGCGCCAATGGCGTAAATATCGGTCCATGGCCCCATGGAAGAGTCACGCCGGTACATTTCCGGCGCTGCAAAGCCGGGCGTGTACATTGGCCTGATGAAGTTGCCTTCCTTGCTCAGCACTTCGCGGGCCGCGCCGAAGTCAATCATTACGGCCCGGTTGTCATCGGTGATGAAGATGTTGGCCGGCTTAATGTCCAGGTGAAGCATCTTGTGCTGGTGCACGATGCGCAGACCGCGCAGGATCTCGTCAAAGAGCGAACGAATCGTCGACTCGCGGAACACCTTGGTTTTTTTCAGGTCGCGCGCCGTGATGATGAAGTCCTGCAGGGTGCCACCCTCCAGGTAGTTCATGACCATGTAAACAGTTTCGTTCTCGCGAAAAAAATTGAGCACACTGACCACCGAGCCGTGTGAAATCTGGGCCAGCGAGCGGCCTTCTTCAAAGAAACTCTTGAGCCCCAGACGGTAGAGCGAGAGTTTTTCAGGCAATACCTGCGGCAGCAATTCGCCGACAGCACGGCTGGCCAACGACGACGGCAAGTACTCCTTGATGGCGAACTGTTGGCCTTCGCTGTCAACAGCCAAGTAAACTACACCAAATCCACCCGCCGAAAGCTTGCGCACAATGCGGTAGCCACCAATCAGGGTATCAGGCGGCAGGGATGAAGGCTTGACCTTTGACATAATTTTATGAGCTTGGTGATGTTGATCTACTTGATCTACTGCCCAGTCTTTTCTCTCTTAGTAAGGCATAAAAGCGAATGTCAGTTTACAGCATGACGGGTTATGCAAGCGTGCAATCCAGCAACGCGCAAGCAGCTTCAGAAACCGAACCCAGCCGTGACACAAGTTCCCGGCTGGGAATCGAAATCCGTTCAGTCAACAGCCGTTTTCTCGACCTGGCTTTTCGTTTGCCAGACGAGTTGCGCCAGGCTGAACCCGCGCTGCGCGAATTGTTGACCGGCCAGCTCAAGCGAGGCAAGGTGGAATTGCGGGTTTCGCTTGAAACCGGCTTGTCTGGAAGCCTGCGGGCTCCTTCATCAATAACGCTTCAGCGACTAGGGTCGCTTGAGGACACCATCAAGTCATGGTTGCCGCAGGCCGCGCCGCTCAGCGTGGCCGATGTGTTGAGGATTGCAACCAATGAAGACAAGAAACCCCATGACCATAGCGAGGAATTGCTCAAACTGACACGACAGGCGGTGAGTGAGTTAATGGCCGCCCGCGAACGCGAAGGCGCCAGGCTGACACTTATGCTGCTTGATCGCACCGCCCAGCTGCGGACATTGGCAGCGTCAGCGGTGCCAATGGTTCCCAAGCTGGTCGAGCAGCAAAAGACCCGCTTTTTGGAGCGCTGGAAAGAAGCCTTGGCTCTGGGAAGCAACAGCGTGTTACCTGAGATTGCGCAGGATCGGGCATTGACTGAAGCAACGGCTTTTGCGATTCGAATCGATGTCGCTGAAGAAATCACGCGCCTGGTTTCGCATCTGGATGAAATAGACCGCTTGCTGGCTAGCGGCGGCGAGCTTGGCAAGCGGCTGGACTTCCTGATCCAGGAATTGCATCGCGAAGCCAATACCCTAGGGTCGAAATCAGCTTCACTTGAACTGACGCGGGTTTCCGTGGACATGAAGGTGCTCATTGAGCAGATTCGCGAGCAGGTTCAGAACATAGAGTGATCTGCAAGGCCTCCTGTTCCAGAGACATTTATTATTAATTCAACAGCACTCAACACCCGTCAAGCATGGACTATCCCGGAAATCTATTTGTTGTAGCGGCCCCCAGCGGGGCAGGCAAGTCCAGCTTGGTGAAAGCCTTGATGGAACTAGATTCAGCCGTTCAACCCGCAGTCTCCCATACCACCCGGCCACCGCGCGGGCAGGAAAAGCACGGCAGAGAGTATTTTTTTCTGTCTCCCGCAGAGTTCGATGGCATGGTGCAGCGCGATGCCTTTCTGGAATGGGCACATGTTCACGGGCACCGCTACGGCACATCGCGCCATGCGATTGAAGAACGCGTTGCATACGGCGCAGATGTAATCCTGGAAATTGATTTCCAGGGTGCTATCAATGTCAAACGCATTTTTGCGAATGCCGTGCTTATTTTTATTCTTCCTCCAAGCTGGGAAGAATTGCGTTCCCGGCTTCAGCGACGGGGTGAAGACAGTGCGGAGGTCATCGAGTTGCGGCTCAAGAACGCGGCCACCGAGATGACACAGGCGCAAAAATTCGATTTCGTTATAATTAACGAATTGTTTGAGCGGGCAGTTTTCGACTTGAAAACCATTGTGCATGCCCAGCGGCTGAAATATGCAGCCCAGCGACGCGCCAGAGCTGAGACCTTTAAAGCGCTTCAAATTCCCTAAGTTACCGATTACCCGAAAGAACACCATGGCCCGCATCACAGTCGAAGATTGCCTTGAAAAAATCCCGAACCGCTTTCAGCTGGTTTTGGCGGCTACCTACCGTGCGCGCATGCTCAGCCAAGGCCATGCGGCCAGAATTGAAAGTAAAAATAAGCCTGCCGTGACCGCCCTACGGGAAATTGCCGCAGGCAAGGTTGGACTGGAAATGCTGAAAAAAGTACCCAACTGAATTCAATGAATTTCTTAAAAAGCACCTTTTCAAGGTGCTTTTTTTATGTAAGAAACATCGGAGAACCCCTTTTTTTGATACCCCATTCATGCCGAGATACATTTAAGGTATGAACGCAATGCCTACGCCCGTCGTTCCCCGCAAGTCCACACCGGCCGCCGTCAATGCCGCTGCCGCCAGTTTTGCCGCGCTTACTAATAAGCTTGACTACCTGAATGCTGCAGACATCGAAAATGTGCGCCAAGCCTACCGCTTCGCCGATGAAGCGCATCTGGGACAGTTGAGAAACAGCGGTGAGCCTTATATCACGCATCCTATTGCAGTAGCCCAGCAGTGCGCTGAGTGGAAGCTCGATGCACAGGCCCTGATGGCGGCACTACTGCATGACGCCATTGAGGACTGCAATGTTACCAAATCAGAACTGATCGAACGCTTCGGCGCCCCAGTGGCTGAATTGGTGGATGGACTGACCAAGCTCGAAAAACTCGAATTCAATACTCGTGAAGAAAACCAGGCAGAGTCTTTCCGAAAAATGCTGTTGGCCATGGCGAGAGACGTTCGCGTCATTCTGATCAAGTTGGCGGATCGCATTCACAACATGCGAACATTGGGCGATGCCCCACGCTCCAAATGGAAAAGAATATCCAGTGAAACTCTGGATATCTATGCTCCCATTGCCCACCGCCTGGGCCTGAACTCGACTTATAGGGAATTGCAGGATAGATCATTTCAACATCTGCATCCCTGGCGCTATGCCATCCTGACCAAAGCACTGATGAGGGCACGCGGGCGCAGGCGCGATGTGATCAAGCGCGTGCAGTCCGAGGTTGAGGCTGCCTTTGCAAATGCAGGCATTCAGATGCAGATTCATGGGCGAGAAAAAACCCTTTATTCGATTTATCACAAGATGGACGGAAAGCATCTGTCATTTGCGCAGGTTACCGATATCTATGGTTTTCGTGTCATCGTGCAGGAACTAACAGCCTGCTACACCGCCATGGGTGTTCTCCATCAGCTCTATAAGCCCTTGCCAGGAAAATTTAAGGACTATATTGCGATACCCAAGGTCAACGGCTATCAGTCGCTGCACACCACACTTGTAGGTCCATCAGGTACCAATATCGAATTTCAGATGCGGACAGATCCCATGCATGTGGTGGCTGAAGCAGGCGTGGCAGCTCATTGGCTCTACAAAGCGTCCGCGCCCAACAGTGATACGTCGCAACGATTGGGAACTAAATGGCTGCAGTCATTGCTCGATATACAGCAAGAAACCCATGACGCTGCTGAATTTTGGGACCATGTCAAGATTGACCTGTTTCCTGAAGCAGTTTATGTATTCACTCCGAAAAGCCAGATTATGGCAATGCCGCGCGGCGCCACCATCGTGGATTTTGCCTATGCCATTCATAGCGATGTAGGCCACCATGCCATCGCCGCCAAAGTAAATGGAGAACAAGTTGCATTGCGCACCGAGTTATTGAACGGGGATGTTGTCGAGATCATCACATCTCAGGCTTCCGCACCCAATCCGGCTTGGCTGGGTTTCGTCAGAACGGGTAAGGCCCGTTCAAAAATTCGTCATCACCTTAAAACAATGGCGCTTACGGAATCACAAGAATTGGGTGAAAAAATGCTGGCGCAAGCGCTAAGGGCTGAAGGCATAGACCGTCAACGCCTTTACGAGGATGACGAAACCCATCATGCGACCTGGGAAAAAATCCTTCGGTTTACCGGGAACCGCTCACGTACGGAACTCTTGACAGACATTGGACTAGGGAAACGAATTGCCAGCATGATTGCCAAACGCATCGTGTCTTTTCTGGCAGAGAATGGTGAAAAACCCGATGCCTTGCTGATGAGCCGGGAGCGCTATATACCTCATGAGTCAGTATCGCAAGGCGGGCTGGTCCTTGACGGAAGCGAAGGTATGTCAGTGCAGTTTGCGCGATGTTGCAGACCGATTCCTGGCGATGACATCGTGGGCTATCTGGGCCGAGGCGAAGGGCTGTGTGTGCATACAGATGACTGTATTGTTGCGAAACGCCTCAAGCAGCGTGACAGCGAACGCTTCATCACAGTAGATTGGTCAGAAGAGCCTACACGCACATTTGTAACCAATGTGTTAGTGACGGTTTCAAACGGCAAAGGGGTCTTGGCAAAGGTTGCTGCTGCTCTTGCAAGTGCTGAAGTAGACATTACTCATGTGGATATGGGACATGAGCCTGCAAATGGCGTTACTGATTTGAAATTTAGTCTGGCTGTACGCGATCGTACTCATCTGGCGGCAGCTATGCGCAATGTAAAACGCACACCCTCCGTTCTACGAGTGCACAGAGCTAAGGCTATTGAGTAGCTCCTAAATAAATCAGACTTTCAATGGTCAGAAGTCGCCGCGCCGAAGGATTTAAGCTTATTGATGATTAGGCGAAGGTTACAGCCCGCACCGTCTACAACACCGCATCCAATGGGTCATCGAGCGCGCCCTTGAGCGGGTTTCGAGTTAAACGATCAGCCGTTTTCATATGCCCAACGTTCAGGTGAATGGCGCTTTACCGCTTCATCATTGCCTTTATGTTTGTTATCACATCCCAACGCTAGCCTAAGCGCAAAATCTACACCCTTTGGAGCTGATTTCCTGGGTAACCCTTGTCCACGATGGCAATGGCTGGCCGTTTGTGGGCCATAATTTTCACTGCTCACTGCTCACTGCTCACTGCTCACTGCTCACTAGCTTCCTCAAGTGTGTGCCCGGTGTCTGGACCCCGGCGGTCCACCATCAGGCCTTTCCTGAGAGTAGTGACAATGCTGACCTTCATAGCAAACTTTTAATGCATCTTGGTCTTGCCTTTAGCTATGCATTCCACCTCGGATGCATACAGCTCGTGCTTGTTACTGGACTATTGCGTCAGGATTTTCCCCGGCGCTGCGCAGCAGGTCTTTCAGCGGTTTGCCATCGCTGTAAGTAGCTTGTTGTGGTTGCTGCTTTTTTAAGCAAGCATGAAACCGTACTCAACTGATTTACGCTGAAAAATCTTCCAGACTTGTGAGCGAGGCGTCGGCTCGCAGCGGGCGACGGCTGAGTTCTTTGGCGTGAACCGTGCTTTTCTTCGAAAAGCTGATCATCGAATTTCCCAGCACTGGACGGATCAAGCCCAATGCATTAGAGGTTCTTGACCGTTCTGATCAACACGCCGAAGAGCCACCCCAGACGAGTTGAGAATCAAATCAGTAACTGTCTAGCGAAGTAGTGCAACTCCAAATGTTGATATCAAGCAAAAAACAATAATTTTGCATGTGTTTGATAATTTAAAATCGCATTTTTACGCTATAATAAAGAGCTTAG
>JAQGNK010000073.1 GCA_028291905.1 Polaromonas sp. | reverse complement strand
GCTGGCGCAGCGGGTCCTGCGTGGTCACGCCGGTTGGGCAGCGGCCGGTGTGGCAGGTCTGCGCCTGGATGCAGCCCAGCGCCATCATGAAGCCGCGCCCGGCATTGCACCAGTCGGCGCCCAGGGCCATCAGCCGCACGATGTCAAAAGCACTGGTGACCTTGCCCGCCGCACCAATCGAGATGCGGCTGCGCAGGTTGACGCCGACCAGCGTGTTGTGCACCAGCAGCAGGCCTTCTTGCAGGGGCGCACCCACATGGTCGCTGAATTCGAGCGGCGCCGCGCCGGTTCCGCCCTCGGCGCCATCAACCACGATGAAGTCGGGCATGATGCCGGTTTCCATCATTGCCTTGACGATGGCGAACCATTCCCATGGATGGCCAATGCACAGCTTGAAGCCGGTCGGTTTGCCGCCCGAGAGCTTGCGCAGCCGGGCGATGAACTGCATCATTTCCACTGGCGTAGTAAACGCGCCGTGGCTGGCCGGCGAGATGCAGTCCTTGCCCATCGGCACGCCGCGCGCTTCGGCAATTTCAGCCGTGACTTTGGGGCCGGGCAAGATGCCGCCGTGCCCCGGCTTGGCGCCCTGGCTCATCTTCAGCTCGATCAGCTTGACCTGCGGGTCGGTCGCATTGGCAACGAAGTGCTCTTCGCTGAAGCTGCCGTCATCATTGCGGCAGCCGAAATAACCCGAACCGATTTCCCAGATCAGGTCGCCGCCGTGAACCCGATGGTGCGCCGAGATCGAGCCCTCGCCCGTGTCATGCGCAAAGCCGCCCAGCCGCGCCCCTTTGTTGAGCGCCAAGATGGCATTGGCCGACAGCGAGCCGAAGCTCATGGCAGAGATGTTGAACACGCTGGCATGGTAGGGCTGTGTGCAGGGCTCGACCGACGGAGCGGGCTGGCCAGGCGCGCTAGCTTGGCCGGGCTGGCCGCCGATCCAGATGCGAAAGTCGTGCGTCGGCAGCTTGGTCGGCGCCATCGAGTGGTTGACCCATTCATAACCCTGCTTGCCGACATCGAGCTGTGTGCCGAAGGGCCGGTTGTCGGGCTCGCCCTTGGCCCGCTGATAGACCAGCGAGCGCTGGGCGCGGGAAAACGGCGTCGTTTCGCTGTCGCTTTCAATAAAATACTGGCGGATTTCGGGCCGGATATATTCGAGCAGAAACCGCAGGTGGCCCATGACCGGGTAGTTGCGCAAGATCGCATGCTCGGGCTGGCGAAGGTCATGCAAGCCCAGCCAGGCAAGCAGCGCGCAGGCCGCAAAGCTCAGCGCCGCCAGCCAGCCGCCGCCCCACAGCAGCAGATTGAGCAGGGCCAGCAGCGCGCCGCACAGGCTCAGGCCCAGGGCGGCGTAACGAATCGGGAACTGGGCATGAAGTCGCTGGAGCATGGCTTGGCTTCTTGTGTCGGGTGCCTGCATGAAGGCGTTGAAGGCATTAAGAACGTGAAGGGCGTTAAAACCGCAGTGGCATTTTGCGCGGCAGATACACTTTGATCATAAGAGCCTCGTGTGAGGCTCAGGACTGCACCCCATGACAAACCCTGATCTTGACCCTGTGAACCCAGGCGCCAGCGCGTGGATGGAAACCGAAGCCTTCGACGAGCTGGACGGCATCCTGGACGACCTGCGCAGCCGCTACGACGAGACGCCGCAGTGGGAATTCTGCGAAGGCTTCATGGCCGCCGTGATCTGCACGCGCCGCCCGATTTCGGCTGACGAATACCTGGCGGTGCTGCTGGGTACGCCGGTTGAGGGCGAGGCGCCCGATGAAGACAGCGGCTCGTTCGCCAGCGACGCGCAGCGGGAGCGCTTTTTAACGCTCTGGAAACAGCGCTGGCGCGAGGTCGTCGCCGCGCTGGACGCCGAGGTGGATTCGCTGGAAGACGATAACTGCTACCACCCGGAAGTCATGGACATTCGCGGTGCGGTGGCCGAGATGGTGGCCGAGGAACGTGAAGCCTTTCTGCAGGAGGCATTGCCCGCTTTTGCCCAGGTATGGGCGCTGGGCTTCATGTTCGCGGTGGAAAGCTGGCCGGAGGAATGGGCCGCGCCGCGCGACAAGGACGCTGCCCAATGGCTGGACGGCGCACTGCAGGCGATCATCGCAATGACCGAGGACGACACGGCCGAGCCGCAAGTCTCGCCGTTGAGCGAGGAGAGCGTGCCCAGCACCAGCATCGCCCGGCTCAATGCCTTCGGCGAGGCGATCTGGGCGGTTTACGACCTGCGGGAGCTGTGGAAAACCATGGGCCCGAAGGTCGAGACGATCCGCAAGGAAGCCACGCCGGGGCGCAACGACCCTTGCTCTTGCGGAAGCGGCAAGAAGTATAAAAAGTGCTGCGGGGCTTGAGCGGCTGCAGTTTTGCAGGTAGCCTTAAATGCTATTGATTTTGTAGCTAAACGCGCATACATTTACTGCGCTAGAGGCTGATTTGATGGTTATCCAATGATACGAAATTCACAAGCAAGCAGGCAGGCCAGAGGGACATCTTTCTGCCTTGCAACACCAAACCTTGATTGCTACTGAATTCATAGCTGCTTGCGAAGGATCTGCCTGCGCCAGAGGCGTGTTTGATGTTAAAAAGTTGTTTGCTGATCAAAACAAACGCACTCTACAGCCGAAGCAAGCTCAAGCCGCATGAAAAGTATCTGAAAACGGTACTTTCGGTGCTGAAATTGAGCTATTTTGAATTCCAGGGCCGCTTTCTCTGCAAGGGCAACTAGACTGCCTGCACAAGCATTTGCTTGGCAATCGGGTCAATCCATGAAGTCTTCTGCGTCATCTTTCTCTGGTTTGCGTCTGGCTCGTCGCCTGGCTTTGGTGGGCGCCGTGCTCGGCGCGGCTGCGCTGACCGGATGCTACGTGGTGCCCGTCAACCGCGGCTATCCACCGGTGGCGGCGGTTCAGGTGGTGCCACAGCCGCCATCGAGCATGACCTTCACCGCACGGCTGTATCCTGCGAACGAGGCCGCAGCCGCATATGGCATGGTGAGCGGCGTGGTGACCAATGACCTGCACGGCCGGGGCATCTTCACCACCAGCATCAATGGCGAGAGCTTTTCCGGCGAGGCCACGCGGGTGGTCGGCACGTCATCCCGCGAAGGCATCGCCAATGGCGCCGGGAGCCGGGGCAGCTACATCAACTGCCGTTACCAGATGAATTCGGCCACGCTGGGCACCGGCCAGTGCAAGCTGTCAAACGGCGCGAATTTCACGATGCACGTCGGCGGCTGACCGGCCTGCCGGCGCTCAGGGCGCTGCTGTCGCTGGTTCGACCAGGTATTCCTTGGCGTACCAGTAGGTTTCCGGCGTCTTGAAGGCGGCCATGAAGCCGTCGTTTTCATCCTGGCGCGAACGGATGTCCCAGCGCTCGTCAACAATCCGGCATCCGCTGCCGCAGGGCGGCTGGCCGATGCGCCGCTGCACCAGCACGTAGCGGCTGGCTTTGAACAGGCCTTCAACGTCCGCGAAATCAACCGGCTGGGCCGCGAAATAGGGCACGATTTTCGCGCCGGGAATGATGAATTCATAGCGCTCGAAATGGCCGTTGAAATTGCTCGGCACCTGGACCGTCTGGCCCTTGAGTAGCGCATTGGTTTCAGGGCGGAAGCGGGCAATCTCGCCGTTGAACGGATTCGTGACCCAGGCCAGCGCGAACAGCACGGCAAACGCCGACAGCGCGGCCAGCGGGCGGGTCCAGGCCTTCCTGAAGATGCCAACGAGGCAGGCCACGGCGCAGAGCGCCACGAAAACCCAGAACAACGGCGACAAGACCCACGGATCCTGCGTCGCCCGCACCGCGCCATAGCCGATCAGCCCCATCGCCAGCAGGCCGATCATGCAGGCCAGCAGCGTCAGGCTGAACCAGATGCGGCCGATGCGGTGCCAGTACAGCGCCATCAGCACCGCCAGCGCCGGCATGGCCGGAATCAGGTAGCGGGTCGAGCGCTGGGTCGGCAGCATGAAGACCAGCGCCAGCGCCAGCAACCACAGCCACATGATTTTTTCAGCGGGGCTGATGGTTTGCACCGTGCCCCGGCGCTGCCGGTAAGCGCGCCAAGCGGCCACCATGCAGCCCACCGACAGCGGCAGCAGGAACAGGGCATTGGAAAAGTAGCCGGTCAAAATGGTCAGGATGCCGCTGCCGCCGCTGAAGGCGGTCTTGAAGTAACCCCTGGAGTTGTTCATCTTGCCGGCGTTTTCGCCGACGACAAATTCTCGCCAGACCTCGCCGGGTTGCGGATCCAGCGCAAACCACAGGCCGAACACCGCCAGCGCAAGCACGCAGATCCCCGCAATCTTCAAACCGTCGGA
>JAQGNK010000028.1 GCA_028291905.1 Polaromonas sp. | reverse complement strand
CTCAGCTGGTGGGACGACATCGGCCCCGAAGGCTCGGCCAACTCCGACGTGTACCTGCGCACCGCCGTCAGCGTCGATCCGCAGGGCTGGGCGCAGTTCGGCCACGTCAAGATGCGCGACTACCGCTGGGGCATTTTCCTGAACCCCGGCAATAATGACCGCATTATCGACTTTGGCGATCACAAGGGCGAAAAGGCCTGGCACGATGTGCCCGGCGAATACCGCGCCAACCTGCGCCGCATCATCGTCACCCAGGGCGACACCGAGCCGGCCTCGGTCGAGCAGCAGCGCCACCTGGGCCTGACCGCGCCCAGCATGTACGACCTGCGCAACCTCTACCAGATCAATGTCGAGGAAGGCCGCCACCTCTGGGCCATGGTCTATCTGCTGCACAAGCATTTCGGCCGCGACGGCCGCGACGAAGCCGAGGGCCTGCTGGAGCGCCGCAGCGGCGACGCCAACAACCCGCGCATCCTGGGCGCCTTCAACGAGAAGACGCCGGACTGGCTGAGCTTTTTCATGTTCACCTATTTCACCGACCGCGACGGCAAGTTCCAGCTCGCCGCGCTGGCCGAAAGCGCCTTCGACCCGCTGGCCCGCACCACCAAGTTCATGCTGACCGAGGAGGCGCACCACATGTTCGTCGGCGAGAGCGGCATTTCCCGCGTCATCCAGCGCACCGCACAGAAGATGAACGAGCTGAAAACCGACGACGTGGGCAGGCTGCGCGCCGCCGGCGTGATCGACCTGCCGACGATCCAGCGCTACATCAACTTCCACTACAGCGTCACCATCGACCTGTTCGGCGCCGACGAGTCGAGCAATGCCGCCACCTTCTACAGCTCGGGCCTGAAGGGCCGCTACGAAGAGGGCAAGCGCGTCGATGACCATGTGCTCAAAGGCCAGACCTACAAGGTGATCGAGGCCAAAGATGGCCAGCTGGTCGAAAAGGAAGTGCCGATGCTCAACGCGCTCAATGAAGTGCTGCGCGACGACTACATCCGCGACTCGGTGGCCGGCGTCGAGCGCTGGAACAAGGTGCTCGACAAGGCCGGCATTCCGGTGCGGCTCAAGGTGCCGCACAAGGCGTTTCACCGCAACATCGGCGCACTGTCCAAGGTCAAGGTCTCGCCCGACGGCCGCGTGGTGTCGGAGGCTGAATGGAACGCCTGCGTCAGCCAGTGGCTGCCCAGCAATGAAGACCGCGCCTACGTCGCCAGCCTGATGGGCCGCGTCATCGAGCCCGGCAAGTTCGCCAACTGGATCGCGCCGCCGGTCATGGGCATCAACCGCCAGCCGGTGGACTTCGAATATGTTCGCTTCAACTAATTGATCTTTTCGCATCACGCAGACAATGCAGGGGGCTTTCAAAGCCCCCTGTTTGCCATTTAAGCCCTATCTGGGAATCGCCATGGACATGACTGAAATACATGTGATCAAGCAGCATCTGATCGACCCCGAAATCTGTATCCGCTGCAATACCTGCGAGGCGACCTGTCCGGTCGGCGCCATCACGCATGACTCGCTGAACTACGTGGTCGATGCCGACAAGTGCAACTTCTGCATGGACTGCATCTCGCCGTGCCCGACCGGCTCGATAGACAACTGGCGCACCCTGCCGCGCATCAAGGCCTACAGCGTGACCGAGCAGTTCACCTGGGACGAGTTGCCGCCCGAACTCTCGCCCGAGGAGCTTGCAGCCCAAGGCGTGGCGACCGGCGCCACGCCCGACATCGAACCGGTAGCGCCCGAACTGCCGGCCGCTGTCACCGGCGAAGCGGTCTTCAACAGCAGCCAGTACGGCGCCACCGTGCCGCCCTGGTCGGCCGCACACGGCTACACCAACCTGTACGGCCCCAAGGCTGCGGGCAAGTTCATCACCGCCACCGTCACCGGCAATTTCCGGGTGACCGAAGTCGGCAGCCAGGCTGGCAGCGACTACGACACCCACCACATCGTGCTGGACTTCGGCCGCATGCCCTTTCCGGTGCTCGAAGGCCAGTCCATCGGCATCGTGCCGCCCGGCGTGGACGCCAGCGGCCGGC
The DNA here is from genome assembly GCA_028291905.1 of Polaromonas sp. Lineage (GTDB taxonomy): Bacteria > Pseudomonadota > Gammaproteobacteria > Burkholderiales > Burkholderiaceae_C > Polaromonas. The sequence continues at coordinate 502 of JAQGNK010000028.1, read as the reverse complement.
CGCACCATGCGCGCCAGTATTCGATTGCCAGCCCGCGCAACGGCGAGCGGCCCGGCTACAACAACCTGTCGCTCACCATCAAGCGGGTGCTTGAAGACCACCAGGGCCGGCCGGTGCGCGGCGTGGCGTCCAACTACATGTGCGACCTGCAGGTCGGCGACACGGTACAGGTGATCGGCCCGTTCGGCGCCAGCTTTTTGATGCCGAACCATCCGCGCTCGAACATCGTGATGATCTGCACCGGCACCGGCAGCGCGCCGATGCGTGCCATGACCGAATGGCGGCGCCGGCTGCGCGGCTCGGGCAAGTTCGAGGGCGGCAAATTGATGCTGTTTTTCGGCGCCCGAACGCAGCAGGAGCTGCCGTACTTCGGCCCGCTGCAGAGCCTGCCGAAAGACTTCATCGACATCAACTTCGCTTTTTCACGTACGCCGGGCGCGCCCAAGCGCTATGTGCAGGACGTGATGCGCGAGCGCGCCGCCGACCTGGCCTTGCTGCTGCA